>NZ_JAVRBR020000145.1:0-66426 GCF_034531165.2 Dendronalium sp. ChiSLP03b
GTACCATTGGGTTTCAAATGCTTTACAGAAATCATCTACATGGCAAAACAAAGCATCTAAACTGAACATAGGGCAGGTTGCTGGATTTAACGCTATTTTCAGCTTACTACCTGTCTCTTTCCTTATCCCGAACTCAGGTTATTTACTGTTTCTGCTACAGTAATCCTAAAATTAATTGTGAGGAAATACGGGAATAATGAATAGGTGCAATTAAAACTAAATACAGAGTGTATCAATGTGGATACTATCGCTATGAGAGTTCATTGAAAACAGCCAAGACAAGCGTGAATTTTGATGGGCAATTGCAGCCAAAAAGCTTCTTGAAGGATATACTCATGTTGCCATTCAATTAATATTGGGTGTTTCATAGAGAGCATCCCAATTTTGCAAAAATTCTGGAGAAGTGAAAAGATAGGGTTGCAATTGAAGTAGCTTGTTGGATATACAGGCTGCTTGCAAAGTTTTGCGCTGGAATTGTGGTGTGGTCTAAGTTTGAGCAAATATGAAGTTCCAAGTGAATAGACTAAATATCTTTAATGTAGGAAATCATAGTGTAGAGCTTATGAAAGCCAACAGATTCGTAAAGCTGCAAAGCACCATTGGGATTATTTAAATCGACTGACAGCTTTATTATATCCATGCCAGCAGCTTGTAACTGGCGCATTCCGGAAAGCAACATCGCACGTCCAAGACCTATGCGGCGAAAACCACGTCTTGTACCAAGTTTTAAGATCCAACCTTGGTTGCGTCCAGTATGGGTATTATTCTCTAGGTTGATTTTGCACTCGCAGAACGCTGCAAAAGTACCATCAGGAGCGATTGCTACCAGATCCAAATCAGGTCTGTATGTGTGGTTACTCCAATGGTTTTTGTAATGTTCGACTTCTAAATCACGGTGATTAGGATGGTCAATAAACGACTGGTTGTACATCTCTACCCAAGCTTTGGCATCCTGTCCAGTTTTTACTTGGCGGAGAGTGAAACTAGTTGGTAACTGCGGTTCTGGGATGGATTCTTTAAGTGTTCGCCTCATTGTTAGCACATAACGATCGGACTTGAAACCACTACTTTCTAACGGAGCAATAAAATTTGCATTTTGATCATGAGCAGACGCACACAGTGTAGCATTCAAGCCCCGCTCCTGCTTAACCTCGCGCATGCGCTCCTTACCCCAGGTGATGATATGTCTTTCCAGATTCTCATTGCGGGCTCTAGGAGCAACATGGCACGATAAGAAGCCATTAATGACCTTACCTGATGTGGGAATCCATAAATGACCGATGCCAATTAGCTTGCCGTTGGCGTCTTCCCACAGACGGATATCACGCATTTTATCCAGGGATGGGTCATCAGATATTTGTCGCAGTTCGGAGACGGATACCCCTTGATCGAGTTGATCAACAGCTTCACATGCGTTCAGCAACTCAGAGATCGCTTGTAAATCAGTTTCGCCTTTATAAAGGCGGGTTGTTAGACTAATCATGGATTAAAGTCAGATATACAATTTAGAAAGTTTTTAAATTAAGTAAGCAAACAAAACTAAAGTACAATTTTTTAGATCAAAACTATCATCAGCTTAATAACGAATTTACGAATGCATAAAATTTTTATTACTGATGTTATATAAAGTTGTGAAAATTATCAATTTTCACATGTTAATGAGGTAAAAATCCTGCTTTCCTCACTTCCTCAACACTATCCTGAACAGCCCAAATTACACGTCTTATATCTTCATCTGTATGAGCTGTAGATAAAAAACCTCCCTGTCCTCGTAGCATAATTCCCCTATCAAGTAGGTGATAATATAACAAATCAAAAACTATAGAAGGTTGGGAATCTTCCGCAGCTTCATCACTTTTTGAAAAAGCAGATCCAAAAACTGAACCAAAATTCACCATTTGAATAGGTAATTCTTCTTTTTTAAAGTAAGTATTTAGTGTTTCAATAAACTGCAATGTCTTTTGATTCAACTTTTCTTGCAGAGTAACACCTTGAGTTTTTAAATGTTGAAGTACTGCTTTAGCAGCAGCTATAGCTAAAGGATGTTTACAAAAAGTACCTGCAAAAAAGGTAGTTTTTCCTTGAGGATAGGATGTATCACCATAATTCCACATTCCCCCGTCAATTCCATCCATGTAATTAGCTTTGCCAGCTATAATGCCAATCGGCATACCACCTCCGACTATCTTACCGTAGGTTGCAATGTCAGCTTCAACGCCAAACCACGCCTGTGCACCACCAGGATGAATTCGGAAACCAGTAACCATTTCATCAAAGATTAATATGATTCCTGATTCTTTGGTTAATTGCTTTAATTCTTGAAGCAATACTTGAGGTTGTAAGTCAAGTCGTCTGGTTTGTACGGGTTCAACTAAAACAGCAGCTAATTCTTGAGCATGGTGTTTTATCAACTCTAAAGATTGAGGATTGCCATAATTTAAAACTAAAACATCTTCAACAAAGTTTTGCAGTATTCCTGGAGCAATGGGTACTGTTTGTAGATTTCCATTTATCATTTTAACTTGAGCTAATGTGCCATCATAATGTCCGTGATAAGAGTCAGAAAATAAGGCGATTTTACTGCGTCCTGTTGCTGTCCTTGCCAAGCGAATCGCGGTCATTACAGCTTCTGTACCTGTATTACTAAAGGCTACCCGCTCCATTCCTGTAAATTCATAAATTAACTTGGCAACCTCACCAATAAATTCTGCTTGAGGGCCAATTTGTATACCTTGCTCTAGTTGTGCTATTAAAGCTTCTTTAATAAACTGTGGATTGTGACCAAACAAGTTTATGCCAAATCCCATGATGAAATCTATATATTCGTTACCATCAACATCCCATATTTTTGAGCCGAGAGAGGATTTAGCAACAATAGGATAGAATACTTCCTTGAGAGTAAGATTGAAGTTAACGAAGGACTTGTTATCAGCTAGAAACTGACGATAAGTTTGAGCAATCTGTTTTGATGTTTTAGTTCGCTGATTGTAGCGTTCAATCAATGTTTCTAAATACTGCTTTTGGCGTAAAATTAGGTTTTCTGCGGCTTGATTTTGGATAGTTCGCATTGTACTACCTTGAGGTAAGGATGGCTAGAATATTAAGCAAAAAACTGCTATGACTTAATAAGTGTTGGTGTACACAACTGCTTTTTTTCAAAAAAACATTTTATTCAGCTATTGTTTATCCAAAAAACCACTACGAATTAGGTATAAGAAGTAGGTACTCAATAATTTGCTATCGAGTGGCGGGCAGGTTATTGAAAATCCAGTGATAGTATTTTGGCAGTCGTACTGGTAGGTTGTTGAATCCTCAGTAGTTGTTTGCTCGGCAGATTTGCTTTCAGAAAAAATTGCTATCAACGGATACAGTGCATTATCAGTTGACATTAGAGTTGCATTGATAAGCTCCTCTTGCCACTCTTCATAGGGAATTTGCCGCAGTGGATAACCAAATGACTGAATACATTTGACAAACTCACTCCAATGGAGAGGCTGAGGATTGAGAATGTGAAAAACTTTCCCTAAAGAAGATTTTTGTTGCGATAAATGAACGATCGCTTTACTCATATAATCTACAGGGATTAAGTTTACCATTGTGTCATGATTAGGGACGCTTCCAAGTTGGATACAGCCTCGAATCATTCTGAAAGTGTGGTCGTTAACATTGCAAACACCTGTTTGGCTATGTCCTGAAATACGCCCCGGTCTGTAAATAGATACAGGAACTCCCCGCTCACGAGCAATTGTGACTAACTTTTCTGATACCCATTTACTTTGTGTGTAGCCGTTAGCGATCGCTTTCCAATGCTCTGGGTTATCCTGTTCCCGTATATGCAATCCAGAACTTACAGCAGCAGCTACACCAATCGTAGAAATGAAATGCACTGGCTTGACTTTTATTTGAGTAGCTAATCTCAACACTTCTTGAGTTCCTAAAACATTTGCAGCTTTGAGTGCAGAGTAAGGATAAGTAAAATTAACTAGCGCACCATTATGATAGATAAGATCGATTTGACTGGCTAGCAAACGAAACTCCTCATCTGACAATCCCAAAAGTGGTTGAGATAAATCTCCAACAACTGGGACAATCCTTTTAGCGAAACTGTCATTCCAAAGTAAATAAGTTTCCAAGCTGTCTTGCAGGCGCTGTTTGGCATCTGCTGCTGTTTGGGCACGTACCAAACAGTAAATATCCGAGTCAGGCGTTTGTTGCAGCAGTTCGGAGAGTAAAAAGGCTCCTAAAAAACCAGTTGCACCAGTCAATAAGATAGAGCGTGGTTCACTTTGATGTTCTATAGGTACAGTTGGAGGATGAATTGCCGGATCTAAGACGGCTTCTGCGTTGAGCTTAACACTCGTAGCGTGAACACTTAAATCTACTTTTTGTTTCTTCTCGATTGTCTTAGCTAAATTGGCTATGGTAGGGGTATCAAAGAAATTACGCAAAGGCAACTCCACCTGAAAAGCTTTTCGCACCTTTGCAAGCAATTGGGTGACTAGCAGCGAGTGTCCCCCCAAGTCAAAGAAGCTATCGTGGATACCCACCTGTTCCAAATCTAAAATTGTTGTCCAAATTTCAGCTAGCTGTTTTTCTATTAGGGTGCGTGGTGCCACATAAAGCTGTTCTAACTCAGGACGAGTGTGTTCAGGTGCGGGTAGTGCTTGGCGATTAACCTTGCCATTAGCTGTCAATGGTAGCGCTTTCAAGAACACGAAAACTGAAGGAATCATGTACTCAGGTAGTTTCTGCAAACAAAAGCTGCGTAGTTCACTTATAAGTGTTGAGTGAAGATTTTGTCTGAGGACTTGGAACTTAGAAGTGAGAACTATATATGCTACTAAGCTCTTGCCATCGAGAGCCTCTTCTGTTGCTAAGACTACAACTTCTTGGACTGCTGAATGTTGCTGTAGTGTTACCTCAATTTCTCCCAATTCGATACGGAAGCCGCGAATTTTTACCTGGTCGTCAACTCGTCCAATAAATTCTAGGTTTTTATCGTCTAAGTAGCGCACCTTATCCCCAGTTTTGTACAGCCGTGCCCCATGTTTCTGACTAAAAGGATTTGTTATGAACTTTTCTGCTGTTAATTCAGGACGATTTAGATACCCCCGCGTTAAGCCTGCACCGCCAATGTAAAGTTCACCAGGTATGCCAATGGGTACTGGTCGCAACCGCTCATCTAGCACGTAGATTTGTGTATTGGCTAAAGGATGTCCTAGTGGAACTGTCGAGGATTTGAGATTTTGGATTTGAGATTTGGTAGAAAGCTCAACCAGATAAGTTAAAACACCTACAGTAGTTTCTGTTGGCCCGTAATGGTTAAGAATCTGACAATTTGGTTTTTGTCGTTGGATAGTCTCAATCAAATTCCAGCTTAACGCTTCACCACCAAGGATGAGGCATTGGCGCGGCAAAATAGACTTTTCTGGAGAAGATGCTAGAAGAGCGGTAAGGTGAGAGGGAACAATCTTGAGACAGTCGATAGGATGGCGTTGAAAGTACTCCGCAAGTGCTTCTGGGTCAGATGCGCGCTCCTGAGATATTATATGAAGGCATCCTCCTGTAGATAAGGCAGGAAAAATCGCCGTGTTACCTAAGTCTGCTGCAAAGGTAGAAACAGTAGCGAAATTGACACCATTCTGCAGATTTAATTTCTGTAAGATGCCGTGCAAGTAATTGACGAGTTGCCAATGCTCAACGGCAACACCTTTGGGTTGACCTGTAGAGCCAGAGGTAAAAATCACGTAGATTAAGTTTTCACTTGTTACCTCGCTAGTCGGATTGGTATCGCTCTTTTGCACATTCGCTTGCCAATCTGTGTCTAAGCACAATACCTGCACACTTGTATTAGGCAGCGTTTCTATCAGCGAGTGTTGTGTCAACAGTATTGGTGCTTGGACATCTTGCAATCGAAAGGCTAAAGCATCTTTTGGTAGCGCTGGATCTAATGGTACGTATGCTCCACCTGCTTTGAGAATACCAAGCATAGCGATGATTGTATTTAGCGATCGCTCTACACATATCCCCACTAACACTTCTGGCCCCACACCAAGAGCCTGTAAGTAATGAGCTAATTTATTTGCACGAGTATTTAGCTGGCGGTAGGTCAGTTGCTGGTCTTCAAAGACAACAGCAATGTTGTTGGGTGTTTGCTCTACTTGTTCCTCAAATAGCTGGTGAATGCATTTGTCTTGTGGGTAGTCGGTCTGCGTGTTGTTAACTTCAACTAACAGTTGTTGTCGTTGGCGATCGCTGAGAATCTCTAACTCGCTGACTGTAGCTTCTGCGTTGTTAGCGGCACTTTCTACCAAAGTCTGAAACTGTTCTGCCAAGTATTCAATATCTTCTACTGAGAATAAGTTGGCATCGTAGTGAAATTCTGCTCTGAGAGAGTCTTCTGTTCGCACGCAGGAGAGTTTTACTTTAAATCGGTCAAAACAGATATACTGCTTGTACGGGGAAAATAAAACTCCACCAGCGCAAAATTTTGCAGGCCATTCCTCAAATTCAAAACTTATGGGGAAGTTGACAACATTGACAGCCGTTTCTGTACTTTCTTCCCAAATGAAGTATTCTTGCCATTTGTGATTATTGCGTAAAGCTTCGCTATTGTGCGACAAAATTTCACTGAATTTAAAATCATCCTGAAAAGTACAGTTAGTGGGTAGCCACTTGGCGAACAGCCCCATCGCTGTATGCAGTTCTTCATACTTCCTGCCACTATAGACAGTGCTGATGATAATATCCGATCTTCTTAATATCCGATAAAATAGTGTCTGCCAACAGGCAAGGAGAAATTCAGCAATTGTAGTGTTATGTAGAGGTGCGATCGCTTCTAACTTTGCTACTAAATCTGAATCTATTATTAAAGTGTGAACATCAGGAGAAAATTTTGTTTGTTCGTTGAACTTGCTTTCAAAAGGAAGGTTCAGAGCTGGAATTGACCAGAAGTTTTGCTGATGCCAGTATGCTCTTCCAGTTTCTGCATCCTCTTCTTCTAAAAGTTCGTTCTGCCATTCAGAAAATTGGATGTATTGTACTGGTTCATTAGATAATTCTTCACCTTTTAAGTATACGGCATAGCCATCACTAATTTCTTGAACCAGATTTTTGAGCGACCAACTATCCGTACATAACGATGGCAAAGTAATAAGTAAAATATACTGGGTTTCTGACAAAGTCAGTAGGGATAAACGCAAGAGTGAACCTTGCTCAAAATTGTAACTAAATTGCTTTTCTGCTTGAAATGCTTGCTCGATTCTGGCTGACTGTTCTTCAATAGATAAATCGCTCAGATCAATATTATTACATAAAATTGTGCTACTTTTAACTATTACTTGAATAGGAATTTTTACTCCCGGTCTTTTAATAAAATTTGTGCGAAGAATTTCATGGCTATTAACGACTTTATGGAAAGCTTCTTTTAAAACTTTTGTATCAAGTTTACCCTCAATACAAATGGCATATTGGGCGCGATAAGCAAAACTATCTTTTTGTAATAAGCAGAGATGCTTTTGCTGTGGTGAAAGCTGAAACCCTTCAATAGCGTAATTTTGCATAGATTGTTCAAATTATTGAAATATCTTTAAATGTCTTGACTACGAATCATTTCACCCATCGCTACGACAATTTTGCGTGAACCCTCATAGGGATTGCGTCCATGTGCGGTCAACATATTGTCTAGCATTAATACGTCCCCTTTCTGCCAAGGGAAACTGATTGTGGCTTGCTGATATACTGTCCCGATTTCTTCCATAACCGAGTCTTCAATAGCAGAGCCATCACCATAATAGACATTACGCGGCAGTCTTTCCTCACCAAACATTGACAACAAAGATTCACGGACACTTGACTCCAAACATGATATGTGGTGCAATTGCACTTGATTAAAAAACACTAATTCCCCCGTTTTCGGATGCTTAGAAACTGCTGGTCGAACTTTGCGAGTTACCAAATCATTGCCTGAGAGCCACTCAAAATCTATTCCAGCTTGACGGCAATAATCTTCAACAACTGTTTTGTCAGTAGTGTGAAAAAAATCTTGCCAACTTACATCTAGACCTTCAGTGTAATTGCGGAGGTACATTAATTGCTTTTGCTCAAATCTTGCTCGCAGTTTTGGGTCGAGTAGTTGGTAAACTCTTCGACAGTCCACAATTGGTGTTTCACCGCCAAACTTAGCTGGTTGTATGCAGAAAAACCAGATTTTTAAGGGCCAGCAGTGCATATGGGAACTTTCGTTATGAAATAGAATAGCTTGGTCGGGTGGATAAGGGGTGGAACCATAAACTTTATCGCCGATCCCAACTCTAGGCAAATCCCCATACTCACCAAACAAACTGGGACAAATAGCTTGAGCCAGATTTTCAAATGCTGACACGGAATCTAAATTGAAGCCTCTCAAGAGGATAGCACCATGCTTAAGCAACTTAGTTTCTATGAATTCCCGATTGCTTTGAACCCAATCTATTAAATCGAAATCGTTGAGTTCGGGTTTGAGTACTAAAGGGAGCGTTTCTCCAGGATGCAAATAATCTATCTTGATTAATTGTCCTTGTGGTAACTTCACCGCTTTGGGTTTGAAGTTTTTGAAATTTTTGAAGCTCTTTTCCTGTTTGACTTCTGTCTCTATTTGTTGCTTCTTTTCAGCTTTAGTAAGCATTTCTAAATTGTTAATCCGAGTATCAGGCTGTGCCACAATACTGTTTAGTAGTGCTTCAAAATGCCCGGACATACGTGTGATGGTGGTGGCATCAAAAAGGTCAGCATTGTAGCGCCAGTTTCCCTTGATTCCCTGCTCTGTTTCTGTCAAAAATAGCGATAAATCAAACCTTGCCGTATTGTTTCCCCAAACAAAGTCGCTAAGGGTCAGTCCTGGCAATTCTAGGCTAAGTTTCTCAGTATTTTGGAGGACAAATAACACCTGAAATAGCGGTGTGTGGCTGGAATTGCGTGCAGGTGCGAGAACCTCTACTAATTTCTCGAAGGGCAAGTCCTGATGCTCGTAGGCTTCTAACGTTATCTTCCGCACTTGTTTAAGCAACTCTCTAAAAGTTGGATTACCTCCAAGGTAAGTGCGTAAGACTAGCAGATTGACAAAAAAACCAATTAGTAACTCTGTTTCAGGCTGGTTACGGTTAGCAACATCAGTACCAACAACTATATCATCCTGGTTTGTGTAGCGCTGTAGCAGGATTTGAAAGGCTGCCAGTAAAGTCATGAACAGAGTCACATCTTCCTGGCGCGAGAGCAATTGGATATTTTTGGAAAGATTTGCAGGAATGACGAAGGAATTAGTTGCCCCTCGGTTGGTTGTAACTGCCTCTCGTGGACGAACTGTTGGTAACTTTAGCACAGGGAGGTTAGTACTTAGTTGTCGCTTCCAGTAGGTTAGTTTTTGTTCTAGCACTTCTCCTTGCAGCCAATGTTTTTGCCAGACAGAAAAGTCTGCGTACTGGATAGGAAGTTGTGGGAGTGGAGAGGGTTTTCCAGCACAAAAGGCTTCGTACAGTGCTGCCAATTCACGTACAAAAACACCCATTGACCAGCCATCTGAAACAATGTGGTGTGTTGTTATTAATACTACGTTCTCTTTCTCGCCAAGGTGCAACAGAGACACTCGCAGTAACGGTTTCCGTGCCAGATCGAAGGGTAATTGTGCTTCTTGTTGAGCTAACCGTTGAACAAGAGCTTCCTGCTCAACTTCTGGTAAATCGCGCAAGTCTACTATTGGTAATTTTACACTTACAGTTGGGGCGATCGCCTGAACGGGGTATCCATCTACTGTGGGGAAAGTGGTACGAAAAACTTCGTGACGACGCACGATTTCAACAAAGCTCTGTTCCAGTGCGGCGACATTGAGTTCCCCAACAAAGCGTAAGGCAGCTGGCTCGTTGTATGTGAAGCTTCCAGGATATAGTTGCTCTAATAACCACAATCGTTGCTGGGAAAAAGACAGGGGAAAACAGTTGGACTCTCGACTTTGAAACTTTATTTGTTCTTTTGAGAAAATGTCCCCCTTGCTTTTGTTAAGCCTTTGCAGAAAAAGCTCGCGTTTCTTAGGGGAAAGATTGGCGATCCGTTGCGAAAGGTCACTCATTTTAATCTCCTGCTTCAACCAATTGCTCTTTTGAGACAAGTATTGTCTGTGCTTCATCCTCTGAAAGGTTCTCTATTTCTGCTAGCATTTGAGCCTGCTGTTCTCGATCTGTCTGCTCGGCTAGTATTCGTGCAATAACCTCAGCTAGATCGGCCACAGTAGGTTTGTCAAAGAAGGCTTTGTAAGGTAGTTCGATCTTGAAGGTTTTGCGTAGCCGAGAAAGCACAATAGTCGCAAGTAAAGAGTCTCCTCCTAACTCAAAAAAGTTATCGTCAATACTTACCTGTTCAATCCCAAAGGTTTCTTGCCAGATGTCAGCGAGAGTAAGCTCGATTTCGTTACGTGGAGGAATATATGCATTACCTAAGTTAGGGCGCTTGTGAGTTGGTTTAACTCGACCAACTTTACTAAATTCCTCTGACAAAGAATTGATGGTATCTTTCAGATTAATCAAGTTCCGATTAATCAAGTTGTTCAAATCGCTATTTGAAACAACAACTTGAGGCACTGTGCTACTAGACAAAATACGCCTAAACGCTTCCATACCCTCTTCAGGCGTTAATGCTGCTTCTTCAAGTGTTAATCCTGACGCACCCTCTATATTTGTTTTAGCTATCCATTCTGAAGTCTTCCATCTATTCCAGTTCATAGCTCTAATGAACTTACCATGTTTAAGGTTACTGTAGCGAGCGAATGCGTCAATAAAAGCACACCTAGCAGTGTATTCTACTTGTCCGATTCCACCTGTGATTGAAGCTTGTGATGAAGTCAGTACAAAGAAATCCAAATCGGTGTCTTTGAAGAGATCGTGGAGTATTGACGTTCCTATGACTTTAGGTGTAAAAACAATTCCTTTTAAAAGCGTATTTTGTGCAATTAATTCTTGTTTATTTTCTGATGCATTATGGATTACTCCATGAATTGAACCAAATCGATTTTTTGCCTGAGCGATCGCTGCTTTCATGTGTTCTAAATTAATCACATCAGCGTTAATTACTAGAACCTCTGCACCCAAAGTCTCTAATTCTTGTAATTTCCGAATTTTATGGCTGACGCTATCTTGTTCATCATGAGTTGACAACCACTCTGACCACTCGTCTTTTTCGGGAAAAGCCGAACGTCCTATTAGTAATAGTTTGGCGCGTACAGTCTTTGCCAAATATTCTGCATTCAATAGACCAACGCCTCCCAATCCACCTGTAATCAGATAAACTCCCTCTTCCCTGAAGCGTGGTTTTCCTTCGACGGATTCATCCAATCGGACGGGTTCAAAGGTTTGCACCCAGCGATGATGTCCACGGTAAGCTACAACCCGGTCAGACGTTTGAGTATGTAGCTCGTCCAGCAACCGATCTATAAGTTTATCCTCTTGCCAACTTTCTGAAACGGGAATCACAACATCAATGCTACGACAGATTATGTTCGGGTATTCTTGGGAAATGACCTTACAAGGCCCAAGCACCATCGCCTTTTCAGGACACAGCATCTCTTCACCTGTTACGTCCTGCATATTATCTGAGACAATTACAATTTCAAGCGAATGTGTCTGGTGATTTTCACCGAGTGCTTGTGCCAGAAACACCAGGCTGTAAAAGCCTAAGTATTGAGACTTTTCAAGGGACTCAATTGATAATTCTGCATGATGGTTTGATGTAACACTCCATAGATGAACAATCGTTTTTGGGATCTTGTTCAGTGAAAGAAGTTCTTTGAAGAGTGCGTCGTAATCATCCGGCTGTCGAGGGTTAATGGTATATACCTGTTGCGGTGAATTGTTCTCCCTAGCAAATCGCTCTCCAACCTTGACTATAATCACATCGTGATCAGCAAGTTCGAGTTGTTGCACCATTTTCTCACCTAAGCCGCACTCATCAGCAAACACTAACCAGCATCTTTGCTGAGTTGTTTGCACTTTTGAGTTAAAAGGCTGTGGTGCCATTGAGCGTTTCCATGATGGAATGTAGAACCAATCGGCAATGTCGGGCTTTTTATCTAATGATACTTGACGCGTCTTGCTAGGATCTTTTTGCTCCAAGGTTGTGGTAAATGCTGAAGCTGATTGTAGTGCTGTTGACGAAGCTGCTTGAGCCAGCAAAATATGCTGCCCCAAAGCTTCAGTTTCAGGGAAAGCTGCTACCTCAACAAATCCATGAGTACGAAGTGCTTCACACCATTGCTGCTTTGATAAAAATGGATTACCTCGGCTGCGTTCATCATCCTCCAGGGGATTCATCAGCAAACCCCAGCTAATATCGAAAGCTGGTTCGGGTTGAGTTGACTCCCAGATTAGGAGCAAGCCTTCGGGAGCCAGTAGAGAGCGAATATGCTGGAGAGTTTTTCCTATGCTCTGGGTTACATGCAGCACATTGTAAGCTATGACTACATCAAAGTTATGGCTCTTGTACCCCTGCTCTTGAGGTGGCTGCTCAATATCTAGCAAGCGATATTCAATAAACGGATAGGCATTAAACTTTTGTTGGGCTTCATCCAAGAACAAAACACCTACGTCAGTGAAAGTGTAATTGGTTTGCTCGGACGGCAACACAGGTAACAATTCTGCAGTAGCGAGTCCCTGTCCAGCCCCAATTTCTAAAATTTTTAGGTTCACTTCTGATGACACTAACCTCACTACCTGTTGCAGAATAGTCTGCATGATTTCCTTGTAGTACTTATCCAAACTAAATTTTGGATTTGAATTTTCTGATTCCTTGTTTCTCAGAGCAACAAACAACTCCAATGGTTGTTTTTTACCAATCATTACATCTGCCAGATTTTCACCACAGATTTGGAGTTGATCTATGACCTGGGGTGTGTCTGCCCATCTGACTCTAACTTCTTGTGCAAGAACATTTATAGAGTCTGTTGAACATGGAAGCAGGTTTGTAAAGATCTCTTTATCTTGCTGTAAGTGACCTTGCTCTAACAGTACATCTAACCAGCGATATAACAATTGTCGGTACTGAGGAATAATCTGGCATTGCTCAAATAATTCCTCAATAGAATACTTTTGGTCTGGATTTTTAAAAGCTCCTAAACGCCTGAGCGTCAGATTTATGTAACCAGCACATAAACGATCCAACCACTGTTTGTTCGCTAGATAAGTTTGACGATCAAATCCCTTAATTCCGTCAGTTTCTTGTATGAGAGCAGTTTCTACTAGAGATTTCCAAAGCTCTGATGCTTTTAACTTTGGCTTGAACTGTCTTTCGGAAGGTGCTAGCTTTTGTGGTTCAATCCAGTACTTTTGTCGCTCAAAAGGATAAGTAGGTAAAGGCAGACGATGACGCCGTTCATGAGTATAGAATCCTGACCAATCAATATCTACACCAAAAAGCCACAACCGACTTAAAGTCTGCAACAACCAAGCAACATCCGATTCTTGTTCTTTAACATGGCGTAACGAAGTCAGTATCAGTTGTTTGGCACTTCTATCTAAATGCTGTTTTATTAGTGTGCTTAAAGTTTGTCCTGGCCCAACTTCCAGAAAAACGCCTTCAAACTGCTCTAACAGTTGCGATATTCCATCTGAAAATCTCACAGTTTGGCGCAAATGTTGACACCAATAATCAGGATCTGTAGTTTGTTCTTGAGTAATCCAACTACCAGTTACATTGGAAATAAAGCGAATGCGTGGTGAATTCAATTTCACCTTTTTCACCAACTGCACAAACTCTTCCAATATTGGTGACATCATCTGTGAATGGAACGCATGAGATGTATGCAACAGCCGACATTCAATTTCTTGAGAGGACAATCGCTCCTGGAAGGCTGCGATCGCCTCACAGTTACCAGAAACCACACAGGAAGATGGGCTATTAATGGCCGCTATTTGCACAGATGTCTCATCAACCAACAGCGATCGTACATTTTCTGCTGGCAATGGAATTGCTAACATACTACCTGTAGGCAATTGCTGCATTAATCGTCCCCTAATGGCGACCACAGCTAAAGCATCTTCTAGGGAAAATACACCAGCAATGGTTGCAGCCACATATTCCCCGATGCTGTGACCAATCATTGCCTCTGGATGTACTCCCCATTCCATCCATAATTGAGCAAGGGCGTATTCAATGACAAACAATGCTGGTTGGGTGATGGCGGTTTGTTGCAGTTGTTGGCTAGCTGTTTTCGGGTCTTGAGAGAAGAGTATCTGGCGGATGTCAAAATTCAGGTGGGGTTCGAGAATCTGAGCGCAAGTATCTACATGTTGACGAAATGTCGGTTCAACTTCGTACAGTTCCCATGCCATATTCACATATTGCGCCCCTTGTCCAGAAAACATGAATACGACTGGACAATGTCTGGATTTGTGGTGGTGAGTTAAAACGCGTTGTGGATTTTGACTACTCAACACCTCCACAGCATCATTTAGGTCACGGCATACTACTAGACGACGATGTTCAAATGCTTGGCGACCGATTTGTAGGGTGTAGGCAACATCCGCTAGGTTAATTTGAGGATGTTGTTGGAGATGAGTTAGTAGGTTGGCTGTGGCTGTTTCTAAAGCCGTGCTAGTTTTGGCAGACAGTAGTAACAATTGATACTTTCTTCCCTGCTCCCCTGCTTTCCTGCTCCCCTGACCCAAACCAGGGGCTTGTTCTAAAATGACATGGGCGTTTGTGCCGCCAATTCCGAAGGAGCTGACTCCAGCGCGGCGTGGTGTGCCGTTGGTTTGCCACGGTGATAGTTTAGTGTTGATGTAAAAGGGGCTGTTAGCGAAGTCTATTTCTGGGTTGGGTTTTTCAAAGTGCAGGCTGGGGGGTATTTGTTGATTTTTCAGAGCAAGAACTGTTTTGATTAATCCTGTGACTCCTGCTGCTGTGTTCAAATGTCCGATGTTGGTTTTTACTGATGCGATCGCACAAAAGTTTTTTTTGTTTGTGCTAGTACGAAAAGCCTGTGTCAGAGCCTTGATTTCAATGGGATCGCCTAACGCCGTTCCAGTACCATGTGTTTCTACATATGCGATCGTCTCAGGTTCGACTCCTGCTAAGGCAAGGGCTTCTAAAATGACTTCCCTTTGACCATCAATACTGGGAGCTGTATATCCAACCTTTAAAGAACCATCGTTATTGACAGCTGAACCTTTGATTACCGCATAAATCAAGTCACCATCAGCAATGGCATCCTCTAATCTTTTCAAAACTACTACACCCAAACCATTGCTACCAACAGTTCCTTTAGCTTTGGCATCAAAAGCTCGGCAGTGTCCGTCAGGAGAATGAATTCCCCCTTCTTGATATTGATAAGCAAATTTTTGTGGTAATAGTATGGAAACGCCACCAGCCAAAGCCATATCACTTTCACCATTGAGTAAACTTTGGCAGGCTAAATGGACAGCAACCAATGATGTGGAACAGGCAGTCTGAACATTGATGCTTGGCCCTTTCAAGTTTAATTTGTAAGAAACTTGTGTAGGCAGAAAATCCTTATCGTTTGCAATCAAAAGTTGGAAATTGTCTACTGATTCCATCAATTTCCGGTTGGGATATAAGTTAGAAAGCAGATAGTTACTTGCAGCGACACCAGCGAAAAGACCAATTTGACCATCATAAATTTGAGGATTATAGCCAGCGTTTTCTAAAGCTTCCCAAACACATTCTAAGAAAAGACGGTGTTGTGGATCTGTAATTTCGGCTTCTTTAGGTAGAAAGCCAAAAAATGAAGCATCAAATAACTCTATATCTTCTAGTACACCACCTGCTTTGACGTAACTAGTTTGATTTAGCAATACTGGATCTATCCCTGTTGATACTAATTCTTCATCAGTGAAAAAAGAAATAGACTCTACACCATCTCGAATATTTTGCCAAAAAATATCAACGTTTTTAGCTCCGGGAAAACGCCCTGCCATCCCGATTACAGCTATTTGATTTTGCTCATTTAAGTTGTGATGATTATTTAACATATTTATCAAAAAACCTTTTTGAATTGAACTTTTTGCAGCAATTTTAACTGTTAATTAAATCTATGTTTTTGTTTATTATTGTGTTGAAACACCCTTATACTTTTTTGCAGAGCGATGTTCTTTCCTAGCTTGTTTGCGTTGCTTTACTGAAGCGATTCTGCTTTCAGGGCGTTGAGAATGTTGTGTAAATGGTTGTTCGCTTGACTCTTGAATCAGATATTTAGCTAAATGGTTAATGGTAGGATACTGAAACATTTCAATCATAGAAAAGTCTCGCTGAAATGTTTTTTGCAATTTGCTATGAACTTGAACTAAAAGCAATGAATGACCGCCGAGTTCAAAGAAGTTATCATGAATTCCTATGTCTTCAACTTGAAGCACTCTTTGCCAAATATCAGCAATAGTTTGTTCTACTTCAGTTTGGGGTGGTTGATAAATTGCTTGCAATTGGGGACGTACTGTATCAGGCGCTCTTAATGCTTTGCGATCGACCTTACCATTAGGTGTTAGTGGTAGTGCTTCTAACATCATAAAAGCTGTTGGCAGCATATAGTTTGGTAACTTCGGCTCTAAAAAGCCCCAGAGTTCAGTAATCGTCAGTGTTTGTTCTGCGTGCGGAACTACATAAGCTACTAAACTTTGAGCATCTGCTGTCGCAACTACTTCACGCACTGCTGGATGTTGACTAATAGATGCTTCTATTTCTCCAAGTTCGATGCGGAAACCACGAATCTTCACCTGATAATCAATACGTCCCAGGTATTCAATCTCTCCATTGGGTAAATAGCGTGTCAAATCGCCTGTTTTGTACAAACGTGTCCCAGGTTGTTCGCTAAAGGGATTGGGGATAAATTTCTCAACAGTCAGTTCTGGGCGATTCAAATAGCCTCGTGCTAGTCCTTCGCCACCTATATGCAATTCGCCTATTACACCTATAGGAACTAACTGATTATATTGATCTAGAATGTAAAGTTGCGTGTTAGCGATTGGGTGACTAATGGGTATGAGTTTGCTATCAGTTTCTATCTGAGATGCCGCTGACCAAATGGTGGTTTCGGTGGGGCCGTACATATTCCATAATGAGCAAGACCGTTGCCGTAATTGATTGGCTAGGTGTGCGGGTAAGGCTTCGCCACCACAGAGGATTTTTAATTGATGATTACCACCCCAACCTGCAATTAGAAGTAACTGCCATGTCGCTGGTGTGGCTTGCATGACTGTAGCTTTTGAATTAGCCAGTGTTACTGCTAACTGCATTCCATCCGAGGCTACTTCCCTACTGACAATTACTAAGCGACCACCTACTATAATTGGCAGGAAAAGCTCTAATACCGCAATATCAAAGGAATAGGTAGTGATTGCTAGTAAGGTATCCTCCTTGGTTAATCCTGGGCTTTGCTTCATTGCAAACAAAAAGTTGCTTAAAGCACTGTGAGGAATTTGTACGCCTTTTGGTTGGCCTGTGGAACCAGAAGTATAGATGATGTAAGCCAGGTTTTCAGTATTTAGCTTACAGAATAAATTTTCTTTGCTTTGTTGTGCGATCGCCTGCCACTCAGTATCCAAACAAGTGACTTGGGCTTTGTGTTGGGTCATTGCTTCCAAGAGCGAGGCTTGAGTCAGCAATAACGGCACTTGAGCGTCTTCTAGTATGAAAGCTAATCGTTCTTTGGGATATGCTGGATCGAAGGGTATATATGCGCCACCTGCTTTGAGGATGGCTAATAGTCCGATTATCATAGAGAGCGATCGCTCTACACAAATCCCCACCAATACCTCTGGTTTTACTCCCAAGGAACGCAAATAATGGGCTAATTTATTAGCTCTGTTGTTGAGTTCACAGTAGGTCAAGTGTTCATCTTCAAACACAACTGCTACAGCATCAGGTGTGCGTTCTACTTGCGCTTCAAACAATTCGTGGATGGATGTTTGTGGATACTCAGTTTGCGTGTTGTTCCATTGGGCAAGCTGTGCTTTCTCGGTGGTCGTTAACAGTGGTAATTCTGATAAACGCTGCTGTGGATTGGCAACAATGCCTGCCAGCAACGTCTCTAAATGACGCAACGTTCTACTAATAGTATCACTATCAAAGCGACGGATATCATATGAAATGGATAAATTCAAGAAATCTGATTTAGGCATTACCCCCACAGTCAAAGGATAGTTTGTCCAGTTAAAAAATGACTTAGATTCCCCTAACAACTGAGACTGAACAATTCCTATATTTTGAGCCAGCGTTTCTTGATTGTAATCTACTAATTCATTATCAAAAACTAAAATACTATCAAATAGTTGTAAACCACGGGGTATCTCACTCCATTGTTGAATTTTGAGCAACGGGCTATATTCATATTCACGCATCTCAACTTCTTGGGCTTGCAGATTTTGCAGCCAAGGTATGAGAAAAGCGTTACTATCCACTTGTACTCTTAGGGGCAGTGTGTTGATAAAGAGTCCAATCATAGACTCTGCATCTGCTAGCGCCGTCGGTCGCCCTGAAGATGTAGATCCAAAAACTATATCTGACTCTTGACTAGAACGACTTAAAAGTAAAGCCCAAGCTCCTTTAATTAAGATATTTAAGGTCAGATAATATTTTCGTGCCAAGGATTTTAAGGCAGTTGTTAAATTTGCTGAAAATAAGACTTCTTGCCTTTGATAATCTTCTTTTTGCTCAGAAAACTTAGCAGAAGTATTACCTATAATTATTGGTGTTGGTGATGTAAAACCTTTAAGTTTCTGCCGCCAAAAAGCCTCTGCTTTATCCAAGTCTTGTTGCTGTAACCAAGCAATATATTCTCTATATGGACGGGGACGCTCTAGATGTAAATCTTGTCCTTGACAAAAAGCATTATAAAACTCATAAAATTCCTTCCATAACCAGTTTACAGACCATCCTTCCATTAATATATGGTGAAAGCTGAAAACAAATTCATAAGTGTCATCAGTCACTTGAATTAATGTCAGGCGGATTAATGGAGCTTGAGAAAGTTCAAAGCCGCGATCGCCATCTGCTTTTAAGAAAGCTTTTAGTTGCTTTTGTTGCTCTGGAAAAGATAATTTCCGCCAGTCTTGAAATTCCCAAGGTAAGTTTACTTGCTGATGAACAACCTGATAAGGTTTATCAAGATTATCCCAATAAAAAGAGGTACGCAAAATTGGATGGCGATCTACAACTCGCTGCCAAGCTTTCTGAAAGGCTGAGACATTAATTTGAGTTTGCAAGCTGAAGCAAACCTGCTCGAAATATACCACCGAATCGGGTGCAGCCAGTTTATGAAAAAGCATACCCTGCTGCATGGGAGAAAGTTCATAGATATCTTCAATATTATTTTGTTTCATAGGGATTAGGGATTGGGGATTAGGGATTGGGGATTAGGGATTGGGGATTGGGGATTGGGGATTGGTAAACTATATTTTTCTTCCCCATTACCTATTACCCAGTCCCTAGTCCCCTACCTGATTGACCAATCTGAGCCAGCAAGTTACTCAAATTTTCTTGATTAATATTTGCTGCTGCAAAATCTGAAGGGGTGTACTCTACAGTTTCCAAAGACTGACAATAGGCGATAATCGACTTGAGGGATTTGATAAACTTATCTGATAATTTTTCTATTGTCTCTAGGCGATGGACATTCTTGCTGTAGTACCAATCCAGTTGCAATTGACCTTCAACAACTGAGACAATCAAATGTAACTTATGAGGACGAGTGGCTTGGAGGCTGTTAGTTGCTTCTGGGAATGATTCACTCAATTGGAACAAAGAATCTTGGGGCAGACTTTTAGCTAGTTGACCGACATAAAGGAACGCTACTTCTGCTGAGGGAAGCGATGTCTTGCGACAAGCCGCTACGCGTCTACGCATTTTGTCTTGAACTACTGCATCTTTATTGAGATAACGTAGCACTCCATAATCAATACCCTGACCAGAGATGCTACGCAGTTGCTCCTTAACAACTTTCAATGCATCACCTGGATTGTCAGCTTTCTCTAATTCTAAAAGTACGGGATAGGTAGTAGTAATCCAACCTACAGTTCTTGATATATCAACATTATCTATACCACTAGTACTGACTTCCCGGCCATTTTCTTCGAGGTCAACTAAAAGTAAATTCTCTCCTGTCCATTGGGCAAAAGCCTGGGCAAAAGCAGTGAGGAGAACTTCTTGGGTATTAATGCGAAAAGTTGCTGGAACTTCGTGTAGCAGGGCTTGAGTATCTTGGGCATTCAGTGTGACTGAAACAATTTGTTCTGATGCCACATTATTAATACTATCAGAATAATCTATTGGCAGTGGAGAAACTTGCTGATAGCGATTGCTTAACCAATAATTTTGGGCTTTTTGTAAATTGGCTGAACGTGCATATTCTTCTAAGCGCAAAGCCCATTGTTTGTAAGAAGTTGTTTTTGGTGGTAGTTCAACTGGTTTACCTTGACAGATTTGCTGATAGGCTGTTTGCAAATCCTCTATCAAGACTCGCCAAGAACCGGGATCTGTGCCTAAGTGGTGGACAACGATCAACAAGCGGTTGAATTTATTTGCACCCAAGTGAAACAGCGCCACCCGGATAATCGGTCCTGCTGATAGGTCGAGACTAGCTTGTAGTTGCGCCGTATTTGTCTTAATTGCCAGTTCTTGATCTGCTGCTGACAATGCCGATAAATCTATATGTGTAAAAGATATATCTTCATACCCAGCATTCTTTGCTTGCCAACCAGATTCCGAGGGAATGAATCGCAGACGCAGGGCATCATGATGTAATAGTAATTGCTGCCACGCTTGTTTCAACGCTGCTGGATCGATAGTTGCTGGGGCTGCTAAAAAAATCGACTGGTTCCAGTGGTGCGGTTCTGATATATTCCGTTCAAAGAACCTGTGCTGAATTGGTGTCAGAGGTAGCGAACCAGTTACTAAGCCTTGTTCAGCTTGGACTACTTGGGTTGTGTTTACCACCTCTGCTAATTTGGCAATTGTCTGATGTTCAAATAATTGCTGAGGAGTTAACCTAAAACCTGCCTTAGCAGCTCTAGCGCTGACTTGAATACCCAGTACAGAGTCGCCACCCAATTCAAAAAAGCTATCGTGAATACCTATTTGCCCAATACCAAGGAGTTTTTGCCAGATATTGGCGATCGCTTGCTCGACTTCACTTCTCGGAGCAACATAAGCATGATCTAAATTCGGTCTTAAATAAGTTGCAGCACCACTGGTTTTGGGTGTGACTTGCGAATTTTGCCGAAATTCCAGATTAATCCATCTGTTGATGCTAGTTTGCAAGTCTACAGTTGATGTCACAATCTGAGTCAACTGACTTGCACATAAGGCACGTTGAAAAACTTCTAGCCCTTCTTGTCCTGTCATCACAGAATCTGCACCTTTTAATATATCGGCTGATTCTACGGATTCCTGCGTAATCCAATCACCATAATTGATACTCAACCAAGGAACAAGACTTGTTTGATTTTGTTTGTGTACAAAAGCATCTGTGAATACATGGGCTGATGAATAAGCAGCCATACCCATTACACCTAAAACCGATGCTAACGATGAAATGACTACGCAGAAATCAAGCTGTTTTCCTTGTAATATTTTTTCTAAAACTAATAAACCATGTCCTGTCGAGTGTAATTGAGTTGCACACTCAGGTTTACTGATCTGTTGGACAGTGTTGTACACTCTCACAGTTGCAGCATGAATCACACCATGAATCTCACCAAAGCATTTTGATGCTTGAGTTATGACTGCTTGCATTTGTTCGAGGTTGCCAACATCGGCGCGGCAAAGCAAAACTTCTGCACCCAATGCTTCTAAAGCTTGTACTTTTTGAATTTTGCGGCTGATGTCATCGTTTTGCTCGTGAGTTGCTAACCATTGCAACCACTCTTGTTTTGCTGGCAAACCGGAACGCCCTGTGAGAATGAGCTTGACACCGGCTGTTTGAGCGAGATATTCTGCCAACACTAAACCAACATTGCCCAAACCACCAGTAATTAAATATACTCCATTCTCTCTGATGGGAATTGTTTCGCGATTTGGCTCCTCAAGTTGTATTGGTTCAAAAGTTTGCACCCAACGATGTTTACCACGGTAAGCAACGATGTTCTCAGATGTTGTTTGCGTAAGTTCTGTTACAAGTTGGTCTACGAGTCGATTTTCTTGAGGTGTCCCTGATTCGGGAATGACTACATCAATGCAACGACAAGTGATGTTGGGGTATTCTTGGGGAATCACCTTACAGATTCCCATAACAGTTGCCTTTTGGGGGCATAAATTTTCGTCGCCGTTGACTTCTTGGACATTGTTGGTAACTACCAAAATTTGGACATCGTTAACTTCTTGTTTGCCCAATGCCTGCGCTAAGAACAGTAAACTATAAAAACCATGATTTTGACATTCTTCAAAGAACTGATGGAGTGATTCTGCTTGTTGAGGGATGAGACTCCAAAAATGATAGATGGCATTTAATTGAAAATCCCGTAGTTCCTGAAGCAAGTTATTATAGTCACACTGCGCTTGGGGATTAATTGCGTAAGAGCGATCGCCTAACTTGGTAAACTGCTCTCCAACCCTCACATTAACTACATCATGCCCTGCTAATTCCAGTTGTTTCGCAACTTGCAATCCACGAACTTTAGTATCAATAAAAACTAAGCATTTTAACTTTTGTGCTGATGGTGCGACGTGAGGAGAGCGTTTCCAACAAGGAATATAAAACCAGTCAGCAATATTTGCTTTTTTGTGTAATGTTTGTTGAGCTATTTGAGTTAAGTTAGCTTCTGGATGGGCATCAATCCAGTAACGCTGACGTTCAAAAGGATAAGTTGGTAAGGGGATGCGCTGGCGTTGTTCATGGGCGTAAAAGCTAAACCAATCTATTTTTACTCCTGCCAACCACAAGCGACCCAATGTATTCATTAAAAAGGCGATATCGGACTGTTGCTCGTAGGAATGACGCAAACAAGGCAAAATTACAGACTTGGCTCTCGCCTCATTTTCTAGACATTGGGACGCAAAACTGCTCAATGCTTGACCAGGGCCAACTTCCAGTAAAATGGGATTGTCTTTTTGCCATAATTGTTGTATACCATCTGCAAAGCGTACAGCTTGACAGAGATGCTTTACCCAATAACTAGGATCTGTGGCTTGGTCTGCTGTAATCCAAGTTCCCGTAACGTTAGATAAATAGGGAATTTTTGGGGGATTGAGGCTAAATTTATTAACTAAATTGTGAAAAGTTGGTGCGATCGCCTCCATCATTACCGAATGAAAAGCATGGAAAGTCTGTAAACGCTTACCAACTAAACCGCGGGCGCTCAACTTTTGTTCTAATTCTGCAACCGCATCTGGGAAACCTGCAACCACACACAAAGAAGATCCGTTAATTGCAGACATGGAGATGCGATCGCTCAATAGAGGCTGAATTTCTGACTCGGAAAGCCCAACTGCCAGCATTGCCCCGCTTGGTAGCTCTTGAATCATTTGCGCTCTTTTTGCTACCAAAGTCAAAGCATCTTCAATAGATAAAACCTCCGCTAGAGTTGCCGCTACATATTCACCGATGCTGTAGCCAATCATGGCGTGAGGCCGAATTCCCCACGATATAAATAACTGAGCTAAAGCATATTCAATGACGAAAATAGCTGGTTGGCTGAGAACAGTTTGATTGAGTTTTTGCGCGGCAATATCTGCTGGTTCCGTTTCCCTACCTAACATTTTTCGCAAATCTAGTTTAAGAGAGACAGTATTTTGTTGATTTCCCTTGTCACTGTGGCGATGGGGATACAACACATCTCGCAAATCTAAACCAAGATGTGGTTTGAGGAATTCGCAGCATTGATCAACACAGACGCGGAACGTTGGCTGAGTTTGGTAAAGTTCCACAGCCATATCGATATAGTGAGTTCCCAGCCCCGAAAACATAAAAGCAACAGAACGTTCCTGAACTTTCTCTGTATTCGTGAAAACTCGCTTTGAATCTTGAAGTGCGTTGATCGCATCTGGAATATCTCGGCAGACAACTGCTCGCCGATAGTCGAAAGTTCTGCGCCCAACCTGCAATGTGTAAGCCACATCAGCCAGGTTTAAATCAGGATGTGCTTGCAAATAATCAGCCAGATTTGTTGTCGCCGTTGCCAACGCCGATTCTGTTTTGGCAGATAGCATCAACAATTGCCAAGGACGAGAGGAACTAGAAGCTTGGACAATTGGCGCTTCTTCGAGAATCACATGGACGTTGGTTCCCCCTAAACCAAATGAACTAACTCCTGCACGTCGAGGAGTGCCATTTGTTTCCCATTCAGAAAGTGTGGTATTGACATAGAAAGGACTATTGGCAAAGTCAATTTCAGGATTGGGTTGCTGGAAGTGTAAGCTTGGGGGTATTTGTTTGTGCTTGAGGGCTAGAACGGTTTTGATTAATCCCGTTACACCAGCCGCAGTGTCCAAATGTCCAATGTTGGTTTTGACCGATCCAATGGCGCAGAATCCTTTTTTTTGGGTACTTGAGCGAAAAGCTTGTGTTAAGGCAGCAATTTCAATGGGATCTCCTAAAGCTGTTCCCGTACCGTGAGTTTCAATGTAAGTGATAGTCTCCGGTTCGACTTCGGCTACTATTTGGGCTGTTCTAATCACTTTTGCTTGAGTATCAATGCGGGGTGCTGTGTAGCTGACTTTGAATGAACCATCATTATTGATTGCCGATCCTTTAATTACAGCATGAATGCGATCGCGGTCATTGAGAGCATCTTCTAATCGTTTCAACACGGCAATGCCCACCCCCTCGCCACCCACAGATCCCTTTGCCCCAGCATCAAAGGCACGGCAATGTCCGTCAGGAGACATTATTCCTCCTTCTGTGTAGATGTATCCGTCTTTTCTGGATGCATTTATCGCAACACCACCAGCTAAAGCGAGATCGCATTCACCATTAAGTAAACTTTGACAAGCTAAGTGAACAGCAACCAATGAAGTCGAGCAAGCAGTTTGCACTGCATAACTTGGCCCCTCTAAGTTGAGTTTGTAAGAAACACGAGTGGTTAAGAAATCTTTATTACCTGCAAGAACGAGTTGCTGAGGGTCGATAGAGTTGATGATATTTGGATTTAAATAAATATTCAGTAAGTAGGTATTCAGACCAGAGCCAGCATAAACACCAATTGCACCTTGATAATTTTGTGAATCATATCCAGCATTTTCCAAAGCTGACCAAGCACATTCTAGAAACACTCGGTGTTGTGGATCTGTAATTTCGGCTTCTCTGGGATTAAAGCCAAAAAACTCTGCGTCAAATAATTCTGCGTCTTCTAATATAGCTTGTGCTCTGACATAGTTCGGGTCATTTAATAAAGATGAACTTACACCTGCTGATAATAATTCTTCGTCTGTAAAGAAAGAAACTGATTCTACGCCATTTTGGAGATTATGCCAAAATTCATTAATATTTTTAGCTCCAGGAAAACGCCCTGATAAGCCAATAATTGCTATTTCTGAACCAGTGAGAGAATTTGTTACTGTGTTAATAGTCATAATTTTAAATATTTTTTTAAATTAAATATTTCCGATAGATTTAAGTTTTTGCAGACGCTTTCTTTGTTGAGCTTTCCCATCTGCAATTTTTTCAGTAACAATATCTGTCACAGCAGCAGATGTTTGTTGATGATTAACTTGCTGGAAATAATTTGCTAAAGAGTTGATAGTCGGATATCTAAATAAGTCGAGGACAGATAAATCTCTGGTAAATACTTCACGTAATTTGCTATGCACCTGAACCAAAAGTAATGAATGACCGCCGAGTTCAAAGAAGTTATCATGAATGCCGACATTTTCCACTTGCAAGACTGTCTGCCAAATTTGGGCAATAGTTTGTTCGACTTCTGTTTGGGGTGGTTGATAAGCTGCGGTTAATTCAGGGCGGGCTGTATCAGGCGCAGGTAACGCTTTGCGATCGACTTTACCATTCGCTGTCAGGGGGAGTGCTTCTAACAAGACAAAAGCCCCTGGCATCATGTAGCTGGGTAACTTTGATTCTAAGAAGTGACGCAATGTCTCAACTGCCAGTGTTTGCTCCCTTTGCGGGACTACATAGGCTACTATGCGTTGAGATAATGCTACTACCACTGTTTCGCGCACTGCTGGGTGTTGGCTAATGATGGCTTCAATTTCTCCCAATTCAATGCGAAAGCCTCGAATTTTCACCTGATTGTCAATCCGTCCTAAGTATTCAATGTCTCCATTGGGTAGATAACGTGCCAAATCACCAGTCTTATACAGGCGTGCGTTTGGGCGATCGCTAAAGGAATTGTCAATAAATCTTTCGGTTGTTAATTCTGGTCGATTTAAATAACCTCGTGCTACACCAGCACCACCAACATACATCTCACCCTTGACTCCCATTGGTACTAGTTGCTGATAGCGATCTAATAAATAAACTTGCAAGTCAGGAATGGGACGACCAATAATACTTCCTAATCCGACTTCTAAGTCTGCCTTGGCCAGTGGACGATAGGTAACATGGACGGTTGTTTCTGTAATACCGTACATATTGACTAACTGCGGCAGTTGGTCGCCATGACGCTCAAACCAAGGTCTTAAGCTTTCCAGTTGCAGTGCTTCGCCACCAAAGATCACCAATCGCAGATTTAGCTGTTTACTAGTTCCCCAAGATGCTTCTACTTGGATGAGTTGCGAAAAAGCGGAAGGCGTTTGGTTGAGTACTGTTACTTGCTGTGTGACTAACAATTGATAAAAGTCTTCCGGGGAACGACTCAGCCAGTAAGGTACTATAACTAGTTTCCCGCCATACAGCAAAGCACCCCAGAGTTCCCAAACAGAAAAATCAAAGGCGATGGAATGGAATAATGTCCAGACATCATTTTGATTAAATTTATACCAACCTTCTGTGACCGTAAATAACCTAACTACATTGCTATGATTGACTAAAACACCCTTCGGCTGACCTGTTGAGCCGGATGTATAGATAATATAAGCCAAGTTAGCAGTTGTACATTTATTGGTTGGATTTTCTTGACTTTGCTTATTTATACTAACAATTTCAGTATCTAAATAAACAATATTAGTTTGATGTGACGGTAAATTCTCGATTAAATGCTGCTGTGTGAGTAGTACTGATACCTGAGCATCCTGCAAGATGAAAGCTAAACGTTCTGGTGGATATGCTGGATCTAGTGGTACATAAGCACCACCTGCTTTGAGGATGGCTAAGATACCGATAACCATGTAGAGTGATGCCTGCGGCAACGTCTTCGACGAACGCTCTACATAAATCCCCACTAATCTTTCTGGTTTTACTCCCAAAGCCCGTAGGTAGTGTGCTAATTGGTTGGCTTTAGCGTTGAGTTCGCAGTAGGTTAATTGCTCATCTTCAAATACTACTGCTACTGCATCAGGCGTGCGTTCTACCTGAGTCTCAAACAATTGCTGAATACATTGTTGTTGAGGATATGCAACTTCTGTATTATTCCACTCCAGCAGTAATTGATGTTTTTCAGATTCTGTTAATAGTGATAATTCTGAAAGTCGTAGCTGCGGATTTAAAGTAATTCCTTCCAACAAGGTTTGGAAATGTCCAGCCATCCGCTTGATAGTAGCTTCCTTAAATAAATCTGTATTAAACTCCAGATTAGCAAAAAGTTTTTGTGCTTTTTCTGTTATTTCTAGAGTCAAATCAAACTTTGCTGTACCATTGTCAACATCTAAAAGGCTTAAATTCAAACCAGTTACTTCTAACGCAGGCATTGGCGAATTTTGAAGCACAAACATCACTTGAAAAAGTGGTGTGTGGCTTAAACTTCGTTGTAATTGTAGTTCTTCTACTAGCTGCTCAAAAGGTAAATCTTGATGGGCGTAAGCTGCTAATGCCACTTTCCGCACACGAGTTAGTAACTCCTCGAAGGTAGGATTACCTGCCAAATTAGTACGTAGTACAATTGTATTGACAAAAAAACCAATTAATCCTTCTAACTCTGTACGATTGCGGTTAGCAACGGGCGAACCAACTACAATATCTTCACTACTTGTATAATGCCATAGAAGTGTTTGAAAGGCTGCCAGCAGAGTCATAAATAAGGTACTTCCATACTGTTGGCTCAGTTTATTTAACGCTACAGATAACTCACAAGATAACTCAAATGAATAGGTAGCACCTCGGAAACTGCCAATAGCAGGTCGTGGGTAGTCAGTGGGTAACTCTAATAATTTTGGTACGTCCTCTAATTGGTTTTTCCAATAAGATAGTTGTGATTGCAGTATCTCTCCTTTTAGCCATTGTTGTTGCCAAGCGGCAAATTCTACATACTGTATTGGTAGTTCTGAAAGTGGAGATAGTTGCTTTTTCAAGAAAGCTTTATAAAGTACTGCGACCTCTTTAATCAGTATCCCCATTGACCATCCATCCGAGATAATGTGGTGCATTGTGAATATCAGAATATGTTCTATCTCGCTCAGCCGCAGCAATGTAGCTCGTAGCAATGGAGCTTGCGTCAAATTAAAGGGTTGCTGTATTTCTTGTATAACTAACTTTTTAACTTCAGCTTCTTGCTCAACTTCAGATAATTCCTCTAAATTGATGGTAGGTAAAGTCAAGTTTAAAGTAGGAAGAATTAGTTGAACAGGTTTTCCTTCCATCGTTGCAAAAGTAGTTCGTAAAACTTCGTGGCGTTGCACGATTTCGTTAAGAGTTTGTAAGAATACAGCTTGATTAAAGAACCCCTTAAGACGCAAAGGTACCCATATGTGATTAGCAAAGTTACCAGGTTGCAATTGGTCTATAAACCAAAGTCGTTGTTGACCAAAAGAAGTTGGAAAAATCTGAAGCTGCCCAACTTTTTCTTGAAGTAGTTTTGCCAAAATTTCACGTTTTCTTTCTGGTGAAAGCTTATTAATATTATCGTGAGTATTCGTCATTGTTCAGCCTCTAATGTTAACATCTTATTAAGTAGTAATTCAACTTCTTGGTTTGAAATTCGATCGAGCCTAGCTAACACCTGCTGCTCGCTACTCCTCTCGATTCTTTCAATCATGTTGAGGTTATAGCATTCTTTTGAACTGTTGTTCTGTTCAACTATCAATGCTTGCTCTATGATAGTAGGTGCTTCAAAAAAACTTTGCAGTGACAGGTTTACTTTAAATTCTTGACGCAATCGGGAGAGAAGTTGAGTAGCTAATAGAGACTGTCCTCCTAAATCAAAAAAGCTATCATGAATACCTATCAGATTAATTCCAAGGATCTCTTGCCATATCCGAGCAATATTTGCTTCAATTTGATTGCGAGGAGCAACATAATCATGTCCTAAATTGGGGCGAGGATGGCTTGGTTGGGAGATACTAGCTGAAGCTGAGTTATCTTCCAAAATTTTTAATCCTTCTTCCAGATAGTTTAAAGAATTAGTACGTTCAATTAAAGCTTGGAAATTTTGTGATGACACAATAACATGAGGTAAAGCACTTCCCAAAACGCGCTCAAAAGCATCAATGCCTTCTTGAGGCATTATTCCTTGTTTTAGATGTTTTTGGAGTACATGTTGGATTTTGTCTGGTAAAATACTTTCCGTATCCACTGACATCCCTATCTCTTGCCAAGCACCCCAGTCGATTGATATTGTTAATCGTTCAGATTTAGAAGCGTGATTATATGCATATACATCAAGAAATGCATTAGCCGCACAGTAATCTACCTGTCCAAATTCACCCAGTATGGAACTTTGGGATGAACAAAGTACAAAGAAATCTAGATTAATATTCTGAAAAACTTGCTCTAGTAATATCGTTCCTCTAACTTTTGGTGCTAGTACCTCGGTTGCTATATCTTGCGTTTTAAATTGGATGAGACCACCACCAGCAATACCAGCTGAATGAATAACACCATTAATTTGACCAAATTTTTCTATTGACTGAGTAATCACAGCCTGCATTTGTTCGGAATTAGTCACATCGGCACTAATTACCAATACTTCTGCACCAAAGGTCTCCAATAATTGGACTTTACGAATTATACGGCTAACTCTATCTTGCTCATCATGAGTTGCCAACCACTCTTGCCAATTATTTTTTTCGGGAATACTTTTTCGTCCAACTAAAACTAATCTAGCTTGTACTGTCTTTGCTAGATGTTCTGCTAATACTAAACCAATGCCGCCTAGCCCACCAGTAATTAAGTAAGTTCCTCCCTCTTTTAACTTAGTTTTATCAACTATGCTCTGTTCCAAACGCACAGGCTCGAGGAATTGAATCCAGCGATGATACCCACGGTAGGCAACTATGTCATCGGTTTGATCTACTGTAAATTCTGTGATGAGATTGTCTAAAACTTTTTGTAGTTGTGGAGTTTCTAAAGAATAAATTATATCAATAGTATAGCAATTGATATTTGAATACTCTTTTGGAATTACTTTACATGGCCCTAATATAGTTGCCTTAGAGGGGCATAATTTTTCCTCACCAGTTACATCATATAAATTACTAGTTACGACCATTAATTTGAGAGAATTCTTAATATCTTGTTTTCCTAATGCTTGTGCTAAAAAAAGCAGGCTCCAGAAACCAAGATACTGGCAATCTTCAAAAAATTGATCTTGCGTTTGTTTGTCTAGCTCTTGATTGGATAAAATATCGTCGGGAGTAATGCTCCAAAAATGAGCGATCGCTTGGGGAACCCAATTCTGTTGTTGTAGTGCTTGCAGCAAGCGATCGTAGTCATCTTTTTGTTGGGGATTTATTGCATACGTACAGTCGCTAAGTTTGGCAAATTTGTCTGCAACTCTCACAAAAATTACATCTTGACCTTCTTGCTTGAGTCTTTCAGCAATTTTTGCTCCTACTCCATAGGTATCTATAAATACTAACCAATGTGACTTTTGTTCTACTAATTTTTCCTTTTGGAAAAGCTGAAATGGTGTAGATTGTTTCCAGCGAGGAATGTAGAACCAGTCAGCAATATCTGGTTTTTTGTCTAAGTTGTCTAAGGTTTTTTGCGACTTCAGTGCTAGAGGTGCATTTCGATTTACTTTTAGCCAATAACGCTTACGCTCAAAAGGATAAGTAGGTAAGGGTATACGATGACGTTTTTGGTTTGCGTAAAAACCTAACCAATCAATTTTAACTCCTACTAGCCACAACTGACCGAAGGTGTTAAGTAAAAACGCGACATCTGATTGTTGTTCTTGAGGATGCCGTATAGAGTTAAGTGCTATTAGTTCATCTGTTTGATATTGTTTAACCAAGCTACTTAACGTCCGTCCCGGCCCAACTTCCAATAATATTCGTTCTGGCTGGAGGAGTAACTCATTTATCCCTTGACTGAAGCGTACTGGTTGCCTCAAATGCTTCGCCCAATAGTTAGGGTCTACCGCTTCGGCTGCGGTAATCCAAGTGCCGCTAACATTGGACACAAAAGGAATTTTTGGAGGATTGAGTTTTACCAGTTGTAATGTTCGGGTGAAAGTCTCAATTATGGGTGACATCATTTGAGAATGAAAGGCGTGGTTCGTATGCAACCGCCGACAATTGACATCCAGTTGTTGGAGTTTTTGTTGCAATTGGTCTATTGCTGCTTCTGAACCGGATACTACACATTCTGAAGGTGCATTGCTCGCAGCTAAAGAGATTTCGTTTCCTAGCAGTTGTTGTACTTCTTGTTCTGGCAGCCCAAGCGAGAGCATGGCACCACTTGGTAACTGCTGCATGAGTTTTCCGCGTGTTGCTACTATTGCCAAAGCATCTTCCAAAGAGAAAACTCCAGCTAGAGTAGCAGCTACATACTCTCCTAGACCGTGACCAATCATCATCTGTGGGCGCACGCCCCACGCCATCCATAATTTTGCTAAAGCGTATTCAATCACAAACAAAGCTGGTTGAGTAATTGCGGTTTGCTGCAAATTTTGGGTTGCTATTAATGCTTTTTCTTCACTGGGATAGAGGACTGTACGCAAGTCTACTTCCAAGTAAGGTTTGAGCAATTCGCAGCAGTAATCAACTTGCTCTCTAAATATGCTTTCGCTCTCGTATAATTCTCGACCCATATTTACATACTGCGAACCTTGCCCAGAAAACATAAAGACAATCGGGCGATTACAAGGTTCTTGATAATGGGTAAAAGTTCTTTGAGGATCTTGCAGTGCTTTTATGGCATCTTCTTGGTCTTGACAAACTACCATGCGGCGATGATTTAATGTCCAGCGACCAACTTGCAAAGTATGAGCAACATCGGCGAGATTTAAATCTGGGTGTTCCTGGAAATAATTAACTAAATTTTCTGTAGCAGTTTCTAATGCTGTATTCGTTTTGGTGGAAAGTAATAATAACTGCCAAGGTCGAGAAGGACTAGAAGGTTGAATTATCGGTGCTTCTTCTACAATTACATGGGCATTTGTGCCGCCAAAACCAAAGGAACTAACACCTGCACGGCGAGGAGTGCCGTTAGTTTTCCACTCAGATAGTGTGTTGTTGACATAAAAAGGACTGTTAGTAAAATCTATCTGAGGATTTGGTTCTTCAAAGTTCAAGCTAGGCGGTATCTGTTGATGTTTGAGGGCTAAGACGGTTTTGATTAAACCTGCAACTCCAGCAGCTTCGTCCAAATGTCCAATGTTGGTTTTCACAGAACCAATTGCACAAAAGTCCTTTTTGGGAGTTTTGCTGCAAAAAGCTTGTGTTAAAGCTGCAATTTCCACGGGATCGCCTAGATTAGTTCCAGTTCCATGAGCTTCTATGTAAGTAATCGTTTCAGGTTCAACCTCAGCCATTATTTGAGCTGCTCTAATCACTTTTGCCTGACCATGAATGCCGGGTGCAGTGTAGCTAACTTTGTCTGCTCCATCATTATTAATAGCGGAACCTTTGATAACCGCATGGATGCAGTCACCATCTGCGATCGCTTCTTCTAAGCGTTTTAAAACTACAATACCTATACCCCTTCCTCTGGGACATCCCTTGGCCTTGGCATCAAAAGCACGGCAATGTCCATCAGGAGAAGCAATTCCTTCTTGCTGATACACATAACCCACTGCTTCTGATATTGAGACTCCAGCAGCCAAAGCAACATCACACTCACCACTTAGCAAACTTTGGCAGGCTAAATGTAAAGCAACCAATGAACTTGAACAAGTGGTTTGAACTGCAAAACTCGGCCCCTGCAAGTTTAATTTGTAAGAAGCAAGTGTAACAGAAGCTGGAGAGACTCCTTTTTCTATTTGTTGTTGACCAACAGAGTCTACAATCTCGGAATTTGAATAAATATTAGGTAAATAGCCACCAAAACCAATACCAGCGTAAACTCCAATCGGCTTATTGTAAGCCTCACAACTGTAGCCAGCATTTTCAAGTGCTGCCCACGCATATTCCAAAAAGAAACGGAGTCCGGGATCCATAATTTCCGCTTCTCTAGGATTTATATCGAAGAATGAAGCATCAAATAAATCTATATTTTCAATTACACCTTCTGCCTTGACATAATAAGGGTTTGTCAGGTCAGCAGAATCTACACCTAAATCTTTTAGTTCTTGATCGGTGAAAAAATGAATTAATTCCACCCCGTCTCGGAGATTTTGCCAGAATTTTTCAATATTTTGAGATTTAGGAAAACAGCCACTCAGACCAACAATAGCTATTTCCAGACCAGTTTGATGACTGAAATATTCGGAATTTTTCATAACTAATTGACTGAATGACTGTTAAGTAATTTGTGCTTTTTTCTGTAAAAGGCGTTGCTTTAATCTAGCTTTACCAGCTTCTAGTTGTTCATTTAATCCCTGACTTTGATTAGCAAAGCTATCGTCTTTTTCTTGACTTAAATAGCGGGATATAGAACTGATGGTTGGATATTTAAATAGGTCTGTTATTGCTAAGTCTGCTTTAAAAACTTCCCGCAGCTTGCTGTAAACCTGAAGTACATTTAGTGAATGACCACCAAGGTCAAAAAAGTTATCTTGAATGCCGACTTTCTCTACTTTCAGAATTTTTTGCCAAATATCGGCAATTGTGTGTTCCATCTCATTTCGCGGCAATACGTAAGCTGTTTCTAATACTGGGCGAAGATTATCTGGCTTAGGCAAAGCTTTACGATCTACTTTACCGCTAGGTGCTAAGGGTAGATTTTCTAGCATCACAAAAGCCGAAGGTAACATATGATCAGGTAATTTTTCTTTTAGGAAATTCCGCAATTCACTAATACTAGGAACTGGTTCTGTTTTTGCAACCACATAGGCAACTAACAGCAAATGACCAAGTTCATCTTCATGAACTATGACTACATTTTCACGTACATTCGGGTGCTGATTCAAAAATGTTTCAATTTCCCCCAGTTCAACCCGGAAGCCACGAATTTTTACTTGATGGTCAATGCGTCCGAGGAATTCAAGATTACCATCAAAAAGCCACCTGCCTAAATCTCCAGTTTTATAAATTAAATCTCTACGATTTGGTGGTAACTTGTGACTCGCTTCCGAGAACGGATTAGGAACAAAACTTAAATTAGTTTTTTCCTCGTTTTTCCAATACCCCGCACCTACACCAATTCCCGATACACAAATCTCTCCTGGCGCGCCAATCGGTAATAGTTGCATTTGCCCATCCAGAACGTAAATATTCAAGTTGGCTAATGGTTTACCAATTGGCACAGTGCGCTGATTTTCAGCAAAAGGTTTGTTAACAATAAATTGAGTAATATCGTCAGCCGCCTCTGTAGGGCCATAGGCGTTAACGATTTTGATTTGTGGATAGATTTCTAGCCACTTATTTACCCAACTGACTGATACTGGTTCTCCCACCACCATCATCCATTTGAGATCGGGTAATTCTCTTTGGTGAATTCCTAGCTCTGAAGTATATTCAAGTAAGCCCCCAAATAATGCCGGGACTAATTCAACAACCGTAACTTTATGGTATTTAAGTGCTTTAAACAGTTGTTCAGGAATCGCCACCGTTTCAATATCTGCTATGACTGTCCTACCACCAATTAAAAGTGGTGCCAAAAATTGCCAGACAGAAATATCCGTGGAAGAAGGAGCACTTTGGAGAAAACAAAATTCTTCTGTTAACTGCAATTCATCAAATTGAGCATAAATATGATTAATTGCACCATCATGTCTAACAATTGCCCCTTTTGGTAATCCTGTAGACCCAGAAGTATAAAGCATATAAGCTGGGTCAGTAGCATCATTGATAAGTTCTAGATTATCATGAGGCAACTGCTCGAAATCAAATTGATTATATATTTTTAAATGTGCTTGATTAGCAAGTTTTGTCTGCTCACAAAGTCCTTGATCTAAACAAATGATAGATGAAAGTCGAAAACAATCTTTTACTAGTTCTGCTAAGACATCTAACAGCGAATAATCTGTTAATAAAAATCTCACTTCGCTATTAGATAGCATATATTTGATGCGATTTGGTGGATAAGTACTATCAATAGGTACATAGGCTCCACCTGCTTTATAGATAGCAAGGATAGCAACAAGGAAATTAATATCGCGGTCTTTAAAAATGCCTACAAACTCTCCCTGCTTAACTCCTAATTTCCGCAATAATCCAGCTAACTGATTAGCTTTATGATTTAGTTCTTGATAAGTTAATTGAGTTTGTTCGTGAACTACAGCTATATTGTTGGGAGTATGAGATACTTGTTTTTCAAATAATTCGTTTATTGTCTGCTGAATCGGATACTGTTTAATATTGTTGTTATACTCCTTTAATAATGTGTATCGATCGGAGTCTTTTAAGAAAAAAATATCAGAAATTTTAAGATTAATTGTGTTTAAACAACTGTCTAGTACATTGACATAATATCTGCCGAATAATTTGATATTTTCATCTTGAAACAGATGTTCGCTGTATTCTATCTCAGCACTAATACTTTCTCCATTAACTCTAAAAGAAATGGTGATATCATTATTGAGTTTATGTAAATTATTTTTATTATGAATATTTTCTAATAAAACTACTATGTCAAAAATTGGACAACGATTAGGAGTTGTAGGTATTTCTAATAATTTAATTAATTCATCAAAATTATAATTTTGATGACTATAATTACTGATGACAGCATCTTTTATTTGTAAAAGAAAATCTTTGAATGAAACCTGAGAATTTACTTGGGTAGGCAAAGGAATTACTTTGCTATTTATTTCATGTGTTTCAATCTTATCATATATTGGTATGCCAACAACAATATCATTATTTCTAGTATATTTTTGCAGCAAAATCTTTAACGCTGATAAAAGTATCAAGTAAATTGAAAAATAAGAACCTTTAGCTAACTTAATGAGGGCTTGAGATGAATTATTTGATAAATCAAAGCTCAAAGATTTATTATTACCACTAGTAAATAAAGGTCTTACATAGTCCTGCATCAAATTTGTTTCTGGCAATTCTCCTGATAATTTATTTATCCAATAATTTTTTTGAGAGAATGTGTCAGCCGAGTGTAAATGTGTACCCATAGTTTTTTCCTGATAATTAATTGCTCTGCAAGTTAACTATTATGTTCTTCTACATACAATCATCAAAAGCTATTTTGATAATTGAACAACCCTTTTGCAAAGTAGGTATATCAATTATTAAAGGTGGCAAAATTTTAATTACGGTATCATTTCTACCTGCTCGTTCTACTATTAATCCTAGTTCAAAACAGCGTGATATGATTTTTTTAGATAAAGTGCGATCGCCAAAATCTTTGAGATCAATTCCCCAAATCATCCCAATTCCGCGTATGGCAATTTTTTCACTAATTGATGCTATTTGCTCTATGAGAAATTTTCTCAGAAAAAACTCTTTAGCTTTCACATCCTGCTCAAAATCATAGCTTTCTCGATACTCTAAAGCAGCAGTTGCTCCTATAAATGCTAATTGATTACCTCTAAAAGTACCATTATGTTCGCCTGGTTCCCATATATCCAATTCTGGCTTAATTAATAATAGAGACATGGGAAAGCCATAACCACTAATAGATTTAGAAAGAACTACCATATCAGGAACAATATCTGCTCTTTCAAAAGAAAAGAAAGACCCTGTTCGACCACAGCCGACTTGAATATCATCGCATATTAATAAAATATCATACTCGTCACACAACTTTCTTAATCTTTGCATCCAGTCAATCGGAGCTACAATAACTCCACCTTCTGCTTGTACTGTTTCAAAAATGATTGCGGCTGGTTTTTCAATTCCAGAATTAACATCATTTAATATCGATTTTATATATTCTATTGTGTCAAAATTTTCCATGAATCCATAAGGATAAGGCATAAAAGTTACATTACTTGATGTACCAATTGCACCTGCTCGGATACCTATATTACCACTAATGGATAAACTCCCTAAAGTCATGCCATGATATGCTCCCATGAAGGAGAATATACCTGGTCTTTGTTTAATTTTTCTAGCTAACTTTAAAGCTGCTTCTACTGCATTTGTTCCTGTAGGTCCGCAAAATTGAACACGATAATCTAGTTGCTTTGGACTTAGCACTACTTCGTCAAATTTAGCTAAAAACTTCTCTTTAGCTGAAGTATACATATCCAAGCCATGTGCAATTCCATCGGCATCTAAATATGTTATGACTTTTTGTTTTATATAGTCATGATTGTGTCCATAATTTAAAGCACCTGCTCCTGCAAAAAAATCAATATATTCTTTACCTGATTCCGAATAAATTATAGAATTTTTAGCTCTATGAAATATGTCGGGAAAAGTACGGCAATAGCTTCTGACGTTGGATTCACACTTGTCAAATATATTCATAAGATTTATTCCACTTGAAAATTAATGGATTATTTTTAAGAGACATAATTGAGATAGGTTTTATAAAACTTAAAAATAATTTGAGGAGGAACTTTAAATACTAAACCTAGAGTTAATAAGAAGTTATAGTATGAGTTTTGAATTGGCATCCCTTTTGTAATAGCTGCTAAAGCCTTTAGAGAACTTTTTGGAGTATGCCAATCGACATTAAAGGAAATCGACATATCTAAACTTCTAACATGATGTAGTGTTCCGGGAGGCATATATAAAATATCTCCAGAATTTACAATAAATTTGATTGGTTTGGCATTCTTATATTCAGGATATTTATCAAAATCTGGATTTTCAGGATTGACAAGAAACCATCGCCAACCTTTGCGATAACAATGTTTAGCATTTTCAGGTAATAAGATGGTAAATTGTTTGCGTCCAACAATTTGAAAGAAAATATTATTAGTGAGCAGGCAATCAAAATGTAGTGGTGTGACGCTGTTAGAACCACCCAAGAAAAATTGGCAGTAACGCCACCACTCATGCCAATACCATTGTGGTAAATATTCTAAAGGAAATGATTGAGCGTCTTTTATTAATGAAGGTATTAAGCTAAATAAAGGTAGGTCGTGACAATAGGGTGGTAGAGGATGATTTTGAGGATCTTGTTCATAATTTTCTATTAATTCTACATACTTTTTCATTGTCAAGGTACATATTTCAATTTCCTTATTGCTGAATTTTTTGGCATAAATATTTAGATTAGGAGATAGATTTTTGAAGTATTGTAAAGACCATTTATCAAATCCGGCTTTGTTAGAAAATACTCCAGAAATTACGACTGGCTTACCTAATTCAACATAATCTTTCTTGAATTCCTCACTTGAGAGTTTATATCTTCTTTCTATTGCAGATGAAACAATCATAAGTAAGTGTAAATCTTTTTAGTAAGAAGGGTCAAGAGTTGAATTTCCGTTAAGATATTGGAGTAAATTCCCAATCAAATGTTGCTTCTTTTTCTAAGATTGCAGCAGTCTCTTGTTGTTCTGGTGTCAGCAAGGGTAAATTTTTAATTTGGAAATGAGAATTAGTTATTAACCCTTGCAATACCATTTCAATATCTTTGAGGATGCTAGTAATGGTAGTAGTCTCAAATCTTCTAGAATCATAGGAAATAGCTATTAATAACTCTTTATTGGGGTAGACAACCAAGTTCAGAGGATAGTTATTTCGGTAATATATCTCTGTATGTTGAAATTCAATGTTTCCTTGCCAATCTCGGATAAATTCGCTGACTGGGAAGTTTTCAACCACAACGATACTTTCAAACAAAGTTAGTTTTTGAGGAATTTCACTCCATTTATGAATTTCTGTTAATGGAGTGTACTCATAATCGCGGACTTCAACTAATTGCAATTGAAAACGCTGTAGCCATGACAAGAAAAGTTGTTCGGTATCGATATTGACATGGATGGGCAAGGTGTTAACAAACATACCCACCATTGATTCTACTCCCTGCAAATCTGCTGGTCGTCCCGTAACTGTGCAACCATACAATACATTGTTGCAACAAGTATAACGACTCAGAAGAACAGCCCAAATACCGTTGATTATCGTAGCAAGGGTAAGACGATGTTGTGTAGCAAAGGACTGTAGCGCCTGTGTAGTTATTGCTGATAGTTGAATTATTTCCTCACTATACCTGACTTCTTGGGTAGACGCTCGCTCACTTTTTTCTACTTTTTCTATGTAAGTCAGAGGAGTTGGTGTTTTGACATCTTGTAATGCTTGTCGCCAGAAATTTTCGGCTTTTGTTATATCTTGCTGCTGTAACCAATCAATGTAGTCTCTAAAAGGACGAGTAGGTGCAAAACTGGTTTCTTTATCTTGACAAAGCGTTCCATAAGTTTCTACAAACTCTTGGAATACTAATGAGCCACCCCAACCATCGATAATGATGTGGTTAAAGCTCCAAATATATAGATACTTGTCATCAGTAAAGCGAATTAAAGTATGACGCATCAGACATGGTTGGGAAAAGTCAAAACTTTTTTGGCGATCGCTTACAATAAAAGAGTCAAGTTGCGCTTTCTGTTCTGCTGAATTGATGTTAGACCAATCATAACAATTCAGAGGTACTTCTACTTGTTTGTAGACAATTTGTAATGGATTTTCTACTTCTTCCCAATAAAATCTAGTACGTAATATGGGATGTCTATCCATTACTAATTGCCAAGATTTTTCAAACGCCTCTATATTCAGGTTGCCACGCACAGTAAAGATATGTTGGAAAAAGTACAAGGATAATTCACTATCAAACAGACAGTGGAATAGCATCCCTTTTTGTACAGGTGTGAGTTCGTAAATGTCTTCAATATTTTCTAATAAATGGGGGTCATCACATACTCGCTGTATTTTCAGCAATAAAGACTGCTGGAAATTATCTAAATCGCTCTGATTTTCTTCAAGGAAGCTATGCTGAATCGATGTACTGTCTAACTCTTCGGGTTGGATAGTTGGAGTAATAGATAAATCTGTTGCTAATTCAGCAATTGTCTGGTAGTGAAAAAACTGTTGAGATGTTAATTTCAAACCTGCTTGGTTAGCTTTGGCAGCAATTTGAATTGTGTTGATAGAATTTCCGCCTAACTCAAAGAAGTTGTCGTAAATACCTATCTTGTCAATTCCCAGAATTTCTTGCCAAATATCAGCCAGTATTTGCTCGATTTCGGTTTCGGGAGCAATGTAATCGTTACCTAAATTGGGACGAGGATGTTTTGCTTTTGAGAGATTAACTGAAGAGAATTTGTCATCTAAAAGCTTTAGTTGATCTTGCAAATACTGAGGAGAATTATTCTGTTTAATTAACGCTGGTAAATCTTGTGTTGAAACAACAACATGAGGCAGCTTACTTGCGAGAATCCGATTAAAAACATCAATGCCTTCTTGAGGTAATATGCCTTTTTTGATAATTTCTGCACGCTCTTGTTGAATTTTATCTGGTAATACAGTTTCTACTGCAAACCCAACTTCTTGCCATGTATCCCAGCTAATTGATACTGTTAAGCGATCGCCTATAGAATTACTATGAGCGTAAGCATCGAGAAAAGCATTAGCTGCACAATAATCTATCTGTCCAAATTCACCCAAAATAGAACTTTTGGACGAACAAAGTGCAAAGAAATCTAAATTTATATCCTTTAAAACTTCTTCTAAAACTAATGTGCCTTGGACTTTTGCTGCTAAGACATTACCGGCCATATCCCGCGTTTTGAGTTGGGTAACACCACCACTAGGAATTCCAGCCGCATGAATTACACCATTAATTTGACCGAATTTTTGTAATGCTTGAGCGATTGCTGCTTGCATTTGTGCAGAATTAGTGACATCGGCACTTATGACTTCAACTTCTGCACCTAATTCTTCAAGCGATCGCACTTTTTGGATCTGACGACTAATAGCATCTTGGCTATCATAATTTACTAGCCATTGTTCCCATTCGGAGCGTTCTGATAATCCCTTTCTACCGATGAGGATTAACTTAGCTTGAAATGTCTTTGCTAAATATTCTGCTAATACTAAACCAATGCCTCCAAGTCCGCCAGTAATTAAGTAAACTCCACCTTTGATTAACTTAGTTTTGCTTGCAATGCTGTCTTCCAAAGAAACTGTATCAAAGGTTTGAATCCAACGGTGAGATCCACGGTAGGCAATTATTTCATTAGTTTGTTGTAATGTTAATTCTGCTACTAATTTATCTATGATTTTTGAAGATAAAGGAGTTTGGGCAGAATGCATGACTAAATCAACAAGACTGCAATTGATATTACGATATTCCTTGGGAATTACTTTGCATGGGCCTAGGATTGTAGCCTTTTGTGGACATAGATTTTCATCGCCAGTTACATCATGTAAATTACTAGTGACGACCATCAGCTTCAGGGAATCCCAAATATCTTGTTTTCCGATTGCTTGTGCTAAAAATAACAGGCTATAGAAGCTGAGATCCTGATGCTCGTTGTTGAGCGAAATATCGTTTGGCGTAACGCTCCAAAAATGGGCAATTGTAGTTAGTTTAAAATTTTGTTGTTGCAATTCTTTCAGCAACGCATCATAATCATCTGGTTGTTGAGGATTGATGCAATATATCCGGTCATCAAGCTTACTAAAATGTTCGCCCAACTGCACGGTGATGACATCTTGATTTTGTTGTGCAAGTCGTTTGACAAATTCAATTCCCACTCCGTAATTATCCACAAAGACTAAGCAATGCAACTTTTGTTTGCTTGGTTCTTCTTGGAAAAACTCAAGTGGCATGGACTGTTTCCATACTGGAATATAAAACCAATCAGCGATATTTGGCTTTTTATCTAATAATTGTTGTGATGTTGTTGCTGAGGTAGATGAATCTAGCTCAATAGAATAACGCTGATTTTCAACGGAACGATCCGATATTTGCTTTAATGATTCTTGGGAAGCTGTTGATTCAATCCAATAACATTGGCGCTCAAAAGGATAGGTTGGTAAGGGAAGACGATAACGGCGTTCATTGGCGTAAAAACTTGACCAATCAATCTTTATTCCCAACATCCATAGTTGACCCAAGGTGTTGAGTAAAAATGCTACATCTGAATGCTGCTCGTGGGGACTGGGTATTGAGGTCAGCACAGTTGATTCTTCAGTACTCAAAGTCTTTCTAAAACCGACTTTTAGCATAATTCGCTGATTGTCTTTGAGTAACTCTGCAATTCCTTCATTAAAACGTTCTAGTTGCTGTGGTTGTATCCAAGAGTTAGGGTCTGTTGCTTGGGCTTGAGTAATCCAAGTCCCACTAACATTGGATATGAATGGAATTGTTGGAGGATTAAGTCGGACTTTTTGTAAAAACTTAGTAGAAGATTCATTCGCCACTAATGCCAGGGCATCTCCAAGAGAAAAAACTCCGGCTAAAGTAGCAGCAACGTATTCTCCAACACCTTGACCAATCATTGCTTGAGGAGAAATACCCCAGGAAATCCACAATTGCGCCAAAGCATATTCGATGATGAACAAGGCACTTCGAGCGAAGCGAGTTTGTTGGAGTTTCTCTACTGCGGTTTCCCGTTGGGATTCGGTGGGATAAATTACGGAACGTAAATCTAACTCTAGATGTGGTCTTAATATCAGACAGCACCGTTCTATCTGGGCGCGAAATACTAACTCAGTTTCGTAGAGTTCTTTGCCCATGTTTGCATATAGTGCATCTATCCCAAGAAATATGAAAGCAACGGAGCGAGTTCTTGACTCTTGAAGTTGAGTTACAACTTCTCGTGAGGCTGGCTGATTTAATGCCCCAATTGCATCTTGGGTATCGGCACAAATCAATATTCGCCGATGACTAAAGTCTCTGCGTCCAACTTGCAAAGTATAAGCTACATCTGCAAGATTAATATCAGGATGTAGTGTCAGATGTTGGCTAAGATTTTGCGCGGTAGTTGCTAACGCAGACTCAGTTTTCGCAGAGAGTAACAACAATTGATATTTTCTCCCCTGCTCCCCTGCTCCCCTGCTCCCCTGCTCTACAACTGGAGCTTCTTCTAGCACTAGATGGACATTTGTTCCCCCCATTCCTAAAGAACTTACACCAGCACGGCGGGGAGTTGAGCCTTTCCATTCCCTTAGCTTGGTGTTGACATAAAAAGGACTGTTGGCAAAATCAATTTCAGGATTAGGCTGTTCAAAGTTAAGGCTTGGTGGAATCAATTGATGTTTTAAAGCCAAAGTCGTCTTGATTAACCCTGCAACTCCGGCGGCTGCATCTAAATGACCAATATTCGTTTTGACTGAACCAATGGCGCAGAAATTCTTTTTCTCTGTACTGGCACGAAAAACTTTAGTCAGCGCGGCAATTTCAATCGGGTCGCCTAAAGCTGTACCGCTACCGTGGGCTTCAATATAGCTAATTGTTTCCGGTTCTACCTCTGCTAACATTATCGCTTCGGCGATCGCTTCTGCTTGTCCATCGACGCTAGGCGCTGTGTACCCAACTTTCATCGAACCATCGTTATTAATAGCAGCACCTTTAATCACAGCATATATGCAATCACCATCTGCGATCGCATCTTGAACTCGCTTGAGAACAACTACTCCCACACCATTCCCAACAGTTGTACCCTGGGCTTTGGCATCAAAAGCATGACAATGGCCATCAGGAGATAGTGGTCCTCCTGGTTCATAGAAATAACCAGTTTTTTGCGGCAAGCGAATAGAAACACCGCCCGCCAAAGCCATATCGCATTGATAATTTTGCAAACTTTGGTAGGCGAGAGTAGTAGCAACTAATGATGTCGAACAAGCTGTTTGAACAGTAATACTTGGCCCGGTAAGATTTAATTTATAAGAAACACGAGTTGAAAGAAATCCTTTATCATTACCAATTAACTTTTGGTATGATTCACCCGACCCTAATTGGTCTTTTTTTAAATCAAAAGATAAATAATTATTTAAACTAGCACCTGCATAAACACCAATTCTATTTTCACATTTGGTTGAATCATAACCAGCATTTTCTAGAGCCGACCAAGCGCATTCCAAAAATAGCCGATGTTGAGGATCTGTAACTTCCGCTTCCTTCGGATTCAGATCAAAAAATGCCGCATCAAATAAATCAATATTATTTAAAACACCACCGACTTTCACATAATTACTATCATTTACCAACGCCGCAGGTACACCAGCAGCAATTAACTCTTCATCTGTAAATAGAGATAACGATTCCACGCCATCTTGTAAATTCTGCCAAAAAGATTCTATGCTGATGGCTCCAGGAAAACGCCCCGCCATCCCGATAATAGCAACCCCCTCCATTAACTCATAATTTTCACTCATATCATTAAACCTTTATTGCTTTTACTCTCTTCCAAATACTCTCTGCGACTCTGCGTGATAATTTTTTAATAAAATTAAGCGCAATCGAAACTTAATCAATCACTTGAAAATCTACATACCCAGGCACATCTTGAATGCGACTTAAATCATTTTCAAAAATCACCAAATCGCCATTTTTATCAACTTCCCTAAACCCAGCAAACTTATAAGATATATACATCATTCTGTTGCGATCGTTTGATACAAACTCTGCCAAAAGACGAACATTACTACTTTTAGCCAGACTCATAACATGATTCAACATAATCGTTCCCACACCCCTCGACATCACCCGACAAGACATCAGCAACAGCTTAATTGTCCATGACTGAGGCTGACATTCAATCAGAATCAACCCTATCTTCCCGTAGCAACCATACTTATCTTCCAGACTTGCAATCAGCAATTTATGGTTTTTGGAACAGCGAAAATGATTCAGTTCGTCGTAGGAATAGGTATAACCAGTTGTATTCAATTGGTTAGTTCTTAGTGTTAACTCTTCTGCACGCTGCAAATCTTCTTCTTGAGCAGAAGATATGGTGAACTTCATCTGGAGAGTAGCTAAGAATTCATCTGCTGTGCCAACAAATTCCTTCTCTGCATTTTGTCGCTCAATATCGCTAAGATACATCAACCTTCTAATTCGTGAATCTTCCGTAATAAACCGGGGATTCATCACAGGCATATCTAAAATATTCTCTATTTCATTTGCGTTGATACAGAGAATTTCCGGCAAGGAAAACTTGACTTCTTCTAGTTCAAATAATTGGTCATCAATGAAGGCGATCGCATCCAAACTAATATTAAGTAACCTAGCGATTTCTTTAAGAGAAGCAGCCTTAGAATTCCAATTAATTTGGGGATATAAAAAATACTCTTTCAATCCAAACTCTTTTAGTTTAGCTATTGCTGTAGTAGGTTCGTTTTTACTAGCTATAGATTGTAGAATACCACGATTATCTAAAGTTTGAATTAAATTAACTATATTTTCTCGCAAAGTAACTTTTTCGTCTTCCAGCAAAACTCCGTGCCATAGGGTATTATCTAAATCCCACACAACACATTTAACAAAATTTTTATCTTTTCGTTTACTATTTATATTTTCCTGTTGAATACTAATCATATATTAAGTTCTCTCTGCTAATTTCTTTTCTAAGTCAGTAGTCACAGTTGCAAAAAGATAATCTTGATAACCTGACTCGGCGATCGTAATTTCTTGAATTTGAGTACTACCTTCAATAATTTCCATAATTTTCGAGTCGCGTAAATACCTCTCAACAGGGTACTCGTTACTACAACCATTACCGCCATGAATTTGCACGGCATCATTTGCTATTTTGGTGGCTACTGTAGATGCGAAATACTTAGCAATAGAAGTATCGATAATTGAATTAGGGTCGTTAATATCTTTAAGATAACCAGCTTGATAACATAACAGTCTCGCTGCTTTTGTGTTAGTTATCATCTGAGTAATCTTTTGGCGAATTAATTGATGTTCTTTTAGATAAACGCCAAACTGTTTTCGCTCGTTTGTATACTTGATACAAGCTTCTAAGCAAGCTTGAGCAATACCGACACATCCCGATGCCACACTATATCTACCATAATCAAGGGCAGAAGCAGCAATGTAGGAAAATCCAAAACCTAATCTACCAACTAAGTTTTCTTGAGGAATTTGACAGTTATGAAACTGTAATTCTGCTGACATTGAAGCCCTAACACCTAAAATGCCAGACATTGGTTTGACTGAGAATCCTGGGCTATTTTTTTCAACTAAAAAAGCAGTAGCTTTACCCTCGCATTTAGCAAAGACCAAAAATACATCTGCTATTTGTCCATAGGTAATCCATTTTTTTTGCCCATTTAAGACATAAGCATCAGCAGTTAAAGTTGCTGTTGTTTCTACACTTTTAGCATCGCTGCCTACATGAGGTTCGCTTAATGCAAATGCAGCGATTATTTCTCCAGATGCAAACTTGGGAAGCCAATATTCTTTTTGAGATTTATTACCCCATTTACACACCGCCTGAGAAACCATGTTGTGAACTGTCAGCAAACTTCTAACAGAAGAACATCCACGTCCTATTTCTTCGTTGAGAATACCGTAGGTAATCATGTCCATTGCTTTACCACCATATTCTTGGGGTAATATGGCACCGAGAAAACCGCGTTGAGCTATTTTGTGAATAACTTCTGGTGGGGTATATTCTTTTCTATCCCATTCCCCAGCATTAGGATATATTTCCTCATTAACAAAAGCTCTAAATTCTGCTTGAGTGTTTTTTTGTTGAGCAGATAGTTCTATTTTCATGAATATGACTATATATCAAAAAATAAAGAATGCTCAGAAGGAGCAATTTTAGTAAAAATACTCTATGATATAACACCTTTAAAAAAGTTCATAGTATGCATTAAACCTTGTTTAGAAGAAATTGCATGACGAAGATAATGAGGTGCAATATTTAAGAAAACTGATAAAATTTTTTTCTGTTGAAAGAAATCTTGAATTTTAATATCGTACCAAAACGATAATGATATATTCTCATCTACTGCTGTAACATGATGCCACCAAAAAGGCGGTATATAAAGCATTTCTCCAGGCTGAAGTATAATTTCAATTTTTTCTTGCCAAGGAAACTTCGGAAATAATTCTAAATTTAGAACATCCGGATTTACCTTACTATTATGTCCAATACCGGAACTGTCTTCAAGAGGGGGATAGAATGACAAATAATTTGAAGGTGGAAATAAAAGTATTCTTTTTCTACCTCGAACTTGAGCAAAAATATTATGTACTCGATCGAAGTGAAGAGTACTAGCCGAAGTATAGTCCTTACTTGAAAAACCATGCCATAAGCTAACAAACGGTTTACTGTTTAAGTATTCTGGATAAATTATATCTCCAATAATTTCAGGAAAATATTCCTCAAAATCTACTTGAGATAAATAACATTTTAAATCAGAATTATTCTTGCTTTCATTAAGTTTATTCTCTATATAATCCTTTATATAATCCTTGTATCTCATTTTTTTTGCAGGAACAGAACCATCTTCATAAGCAAATTTTTTATAATTATCCAAAAAACCTTGTTTAAAAAACCAAATAGGAACTATATTATTTCCACACTGTTCGATCAAATAATCATTAGACCACTTATTACAAGCTTCCCAATGTTTAACAACATCTTCAATTAAAAAAGGCTGATATTTATCCCACATCTCTAAAAACTGTTTTGTACTAGGTTTTTTAATTTTTGAAATTGAGTCAATAGCTTGAGCTTTCATATGTTTAATAGCGAGTTACAGAAAGAGTTTCAATATTAATTTTGTCATTTGACTGTAAATTTTGCTAAATTACAGCATAAATTCTCTTTAAAGAGTAATTCTCTTTTAACCTGGCAACCTGTCATCTACCAATTTGCCCTTAATAAAAGACATAAAATTCTTGAAAGTTCTTGGAGAAGAAATTGCATGATATAGAAAATAAGGTGCAATATTTAGAATAGTTGATATCATATTTTTCTGTCTGAAAATATCTCCCATTTTAATATCATAGAAAAATGATAATGATATATTCTCATCTACTGCTGTAACATAATGCCACCAAAAAGGTGGTATATAAAGCATTTCTCCCGGTTGAAGTATAATTTCAATTTTTTCTTGCCAAGGAAACTTCGGAAATAATTCTAAATTTAGAACATCTGGGTTTACCTTACTAAACTCTGGTATACCAATACTCTTCTCAAGAGGGGGATAGAATGACAAATAATTTGAAGGTGGAAATAAAAGTATTCTTTTTCTACCTCGGACTTGAGCAAAAATATTATGAAATCCATCAAAATGAAGGTTAGTAGTTGAAGAAAAATTATTACTTGAGAAACCTTGCCATAAAAATACAATTGGCTTTCTATTTAGATATTGTGGATAAGCGATATCTGCAATAATTTCAGGAAACCGCTCTTCAAAGTATGCTTGAGGTAGATAGCATCCTAATAAATTAGAATTATTATTCTGATTCTTTATGTGTTCTACATAGCCCTTTACATATTCTTTGTATTTCATTTTCTTTTCAAGAGTATCGTAATCACCACCTTCACAAGCAAAGTTATGAAAATCATTAAAAAAACTTTTTGTATAAAAACGAACAGGGATTATATTATCTCCACACTGGTCGATCAGATAATCATTAGACCACTTATGACAAGCATCCCAATGTTCTGCAACACCTTCAATTAAAAAAGGCTGATATTGCTTCCATATCTCTAAAAACTGTTCTGTACTAGGATTTTTGATTTTTAAAATCGATTCACTAGCTTGAATTTTCATAAATTTCCTAACATTCTAAACTTCTGTAACTATAAATTTTGTGTCACTTTGTAATTATTGCTACTATTTATGCATTATTACAGCAGTCTTACGTTCAACTAAATTGGTAATAGAATTTATTGTCCGAAAATTTTCAAACTCTAAATCCTCATTTTCAATAGCAATCTGAAACTCTTGCTCTACGAATAAAACAAGTTGCATGGCAAACATAGAATTGACAAAACCTAGAGCAAAAATATCTTCATCTGGTTGTAAGTCATGATTGCCGAAGAATTTGGAGAGAAAAGTTTTGATTTTAGTTTGAATTTCATTCATAAATTGTGATATTTCCTATTGATATACGTAAAAACCTTTACCACTTTTTCTACCATGTAGTCCTGCATCCACCATTTTTTTCAGTAAAGGGCATGGTCTATACTTGCTATCGTTAAAGTTTTCGTACAAAACTTCGATAGAAAATAAAATGGTATCTAGTCCAATCAAATCTGCTGTTTCTAAAGGCCCCATTTTGTGACCGAAACAGCCTTTAAAGATTTTGTCCACATCTTCTGCTGTAGCTACTTGGTCTTGCAACAGAAACACAGCTTCGTTAATAGTTAACATCAACACGCGGTTGGAAACAAAACCCGGCGAATCATTGACAATGATGCATTCTTTACCCATCTGAGCCAACATTTGTTTTGCTGTCTCAATTGTTGCTTCAGAGGTGTGATATCCACGAATCATCTCCACCATCGGCTTCATTGGTACGGGATTCATAAAGTGGATACCAAGGACTCTATCGGCGCGTTTGGTAACTGAAGCTATGCGGGTAATGGGAATTGCTGATGTGTTAGCGGCGAATACGCAATCTGGTGGGCAAATGGAATCTAGCAAGGGATATATCTCCTTTTTAATATCCCATTTTTCGGTAACATTTTCAACTACAAAATCTGCATTTTCTAAAATTTTATAGTTTGTTGAAAGTTCTATTTTTTCAAGAATACTATCTGGAGTTTCTATATTGTTGCTTTTTTTAAAAAAACTCTGGAAGCGGATATTATTCCTGATTTCGTGTTTAGCTTTATCTAGGATATCTTCAGAAATATCTACCAGGATAACTTGATGCCCTGTTTGAGCGAGGTTTTGTGCAACCCCTATTCCCATTACACCCGCACCGATAACACCTACTGTTTGAATGTTCATAGTTTTACATAACTTGGAAAAACTAACCACAAAGATACTAAGAACACAAAGTAAAGATTTTTGAAAAACCTTTGCGCTACTTTGCGCGAACCTCTGCGCTACCTGCGTTTAAACAGATAAAGGAATAGAAGGACGAGACTCCTGAGCATAAAATCCCGCCCAATCTATTTGCACTCCTGTTAACCACAACCTACCTAATGTTTTCAGTAAAAATGCTAAGTCTGGTTTGCGATCGTATGAATATCTAAGAGAAGGCAAGATAATTTGACTGACTGCTGAATTATTTTCTATACATTGCAATGCAAAACTACCTAGAGTTTGTCCAGGACCTACTTCCAATAAAATCGGATATTGTTGTTTCCATAACTCTTGTATACCTGGAGCGAACAACACAGGTTGACACATATGCTTAACCCAATAATCAGGATTTGTAGCTGATGCTGCTGTTATCCAAGTTCCTGTGACGTTAGATATATAAGGAATTTTTGGGGCTTGCAGGTTAAATGTTGTTACCAACTCACGTAAGTCAGAACTAGCACTCTCCATCATATGAGAGTGAAAAGCATGAGAAGTTTCCAGACGACGACAAGCTAAACCTTTTTTAGTTAACTGTTGTTCTAAAACTTCTATAGCATCAGTTTCACCTGCGATTACACCCATAGATGAGCCATTCACCGCAGAAAGTGAGAGTTTGTTATTGAGTAGGGGAGATATCTCTGTTGGCGAAAGTGGAACTGCAAGCATTGCTCCACTTGGCAACTTTTGAATCATCTCCGCTCTAGCAGCAATCAGTTTTAAACCCTCGTCTAAAGATAAAACCTCTGCCAAAGTCGCTGCTACATATTCACCAATGCTATAGCCAATCATTACCGCCGGACGAATTCCCCAGGATATCAATAGCTGTGCTAAGGCATATTCAATGACAAAAATGGCTGGTTGAGCGAGGTGAGTTTGATTAAGTAAAGATGTTGCAGCTACAATCTTTGCGTCGGTTGGTGTCTGGCTGCGACCTAACATTTTTCGCAAGTCCAGACCTGAAGAATTTTCTTGAGGCGACTGTTGGTCTTGTTGAGAGGCTCTGTTTGGATAGATTACATCTCGCAAATCTTCACCGAGAAGAGGTTGGAGAAATTCACAACAGTAGTCAACTGAGGCGCGAAATACGGGTTCAACTTGGTAAAGTTCCCAAGCCATGTTGACGTAATGAGTACCAAGTCCAGGAAACATAAACGCAACAGGACGTTCTGCTGTTTCTTGGTTGTTGGTAAGTACTCGCCTGGGATCTGCAAGTGCAACTAGAGCATCTTCTATATCCTGACAAACAACCATCCGCCGATGCTTAAAAGCTTTTTGTTCGCGTTGCAATTTCTGAGCAATATCTGCAAGGTTAAAGTCACGATGCTGTCTCAAATAATCTGCAAGGTTTACGGTAGCAGTTTTTAGTTCTGAGTCAGTCTGAGCAGAAATTACTAATAACTGCCAAGAACGAGAATGGCTAGTAAGCATTTTTGATAAATTCCCAAATTATTACTTTCTGTTAGTGAAAATTATTTCTTGATTTCCTTATAATTTTTTTTGTTCTATGATTCGCTACTTTTTATTTTTCGATGCGTTGGCGCAGGCTCTCCAAAGGAGAATCGCACATTGTTTGCTAAACAGATTTTTCTCTTGTCTTTTGACTAACTCTAAGATTACCTATCTTCTGGCTTCGCGTTTTTTAATAGGTATTCTTCAAAAGAGAAGTGATTAAGGATACTATTCATGGTCGGAGAATAATTAAGCGTTGCGACCACAATTCTATAAGTTCATGAATTATGTCTTTCGCTTTTCCTTCTTCTGCTTCACCATATTTATTGAGAAGGCTTTCTATCGTCTTCTCACTATTCGCTAACTTCAAAATATCAAATACTTCTGCTGATACCTCTCGCTGAAATTCATGATTATAGCTATTCTTAATATAGAACAAGTTGTCAAACTTTTCCTCGGAATTAAATTTCTTAACCTCATGCAACGAAATATGAAGCGGAAGAAAAAGTCTCAGAGGCATATAATGCCACCATGATACATCCTTCTTTCTAAGCAGATAATCTCCTACAACAGTATAGTCTAATCCTGTAGTTAAAAAACAAACTACGGCATCTTCAACAGAATCTACAATTGGTTCAACATTATTGTTGAAGGAAGTATTAAGCAAAATTGGAATGCTTATCAATTGTTTAAATGAATTAATCAAATCCCAATATCTTTTATTTGTTTTTTGTGATACTGTCTGGATTCTAGCTGTTCCATCAATGTGAGTTATTGCGCCTAAACTTTGACGTTTATCTTCTTTAACATTAACTACAAATATCATGAACGGGAGGTGTTTTTGATTATGTGGAACTTCAAAAAATTCATCCACATCCTCTTCTAAAACTGACGGAGCAAAAGGTCTGTAACCTTCCCGCTTCTTAATCATTTTGTTAATCCGAGTTTTATTTTCTTCTGGGCGCGGATCTCCAAGAATACTTCTGTTACCCAAAGCTCTTGGGCCAAATTCAGAACGACCTTGAACCCATCCTACAACAGAACCATTTGCTAATAACTTTGCTGTTTGTTCGGGAACATTGTCCAATTTCTCGAACGCAATAAAATCTTGCCATTGCATCAATTGGTTCACAACATCAGAAGAATTCCCGATATCTGTTCCCCAATAAACATGTTCAAGCTGAGAAGGCTTCTGAGCCGTTGGATTGGCCTGATAATAGGCATATAAAGCAGCTCCTAAAGCACAGCCGGCATCATGAGCCGCAGGCTGAACAAATATATTTTCAAACATTCCAGAGCGCAATATTTTCCCATTCAGAGTACAATTATGTGCTACTCCCCCTGCCAGACAAAGGTTTTTATGCTTTGTTTCTTGTTTTTGATGTTTAATTACATGAAAAATTATATCTTCTAGAGCTTCTTGAAGTGATGCAGCGATATCCTTATGAGTTTGTGTGAAAGATTCTCCTTTTCGACGCGGTATCCCTAAATCAAAAAGTGAAATTAACCTTTTTGGAAAAATTTCATAATCTCCATTAGGAAGTAACGTGTAAAATGTTTGAAATAAATCTCTATACTTTTCTGGGTTTCCATAAGGAGCTAACCCCATCACTTTATATTCATCAAATTGGTTATACCCCAAAAAAGATATTACATTAGTATAGAAACTACCAAGAGATTTAGGGATAGGAATATCAGCTATCTGCTTAAGCATTGTTCCCTTGCCCTCAAAAATCATACCAGAGCTGTTATCCCCTGAACCGTCAAATGTGGTAATCAGGCTACTGTCATAACCAGATAAGGCAAAAGCACTCATTGCGTGTGCATAGTGATGATGAACAAAACAGAACTTTTCTGGATCTATTTCGCAGCCTAATCCTCTACGAAAAAGATTTTGAAACACTATTTTTGGATCAATTGTTGTTAACTGAGGATGATTTAAAAAAAGTAGTTTAAGCCAAATTTCAGAATATTCAATTGAACTGTAAAATGCAATTAAGTCTACATCCTGTAGTTGTATACCATGAGTCTTTAAGCAAAAACGAAATGATTCTAAAGGAAACTTATTGGTATGCTTGATTCGATTGAGCCTTTCTTCTTCAATCGCACAGACAACTTTTCCATCTTCAATCAAAACACACGCTGCGTCGTGAAGCCAAACATCATCATATCCACGTCGTTCTTCGGAAATAAGCTCAAGTCCTCCAGTAAACCCTAAAACTAGCATTATATTTACCTCTGTATTCTGAAATTAATTACATCCACATCATTCACAAAAATTTTGCTAGCAAGAAGTTTTCGGTTGCTTCATAAGTAACTGCTTTTGTTTCTGACGTGCTGTTTTTTGTTTTTGGATACGTTGGCGCAGCCTCTCCAAAGGAGAATCGCGTACCATTTCAAAAGCTAATTTATCCTCTGTTATTTGACTTAAATATTGCGCTAAAGAGTAAATAGTCGGGTTCTGAAATAGAGTCACAACTGATATATCTCGCTGCAAAATTACCCGCAGTTTATGATTAACCTGAAGCATTAATAGTGAATGCCCGCCAAGATCAAAGAAATTATCATGAATACCTACTTTATCCAGATGTAACACCTCTTGCCAAAGCTTCGCTATCTGCTGTTCCATTTCTGACTGGGGTGCTTGATAAGTAGTCGTTAATGTTGAGCGCAAGACTTCTGGTGCAGGCAAAGCACGACGATCTACTTTTCCATTAGGCAATAGTGGTAAGGTCTCTAGGAAGATAAAAACACCAGGAACCATATATTCAGGTAAGAGTTCTTTGAGATAGGTTCGCAGCTCGTTAATTGTGGGTATTTGTTTTAGCAAACAAACAACATAAGCCACCAATTGCTTATCTTCTCGCGCCAAAACTACAACTTCTCGCACTGCTGGATGTTTGAGCAATGCATTTTCGATTTCACCCAGCTCAATCCGAAATCCTCTAATCTTAACCTGACGATCGATTCGTCCTAAATACTCTAAATTTCCATCTGGTAAATAACGAGCTAAATCTCCAGTTTTATATAGCCATGATTCAAATTTATTACTAAATGGATTAGATATAAACTGTTCCTTTGTTAACTCTGGTCGATTTAAATAGCCTCTAGCTAAACCAGCACCACCAATATAAATTTCTCCTGGGACACCAATTGGTACAGGTTGCAAATTAGTATCCAACAGATAAATTTGTGTATTGGCGATGGGACGACCGATAGTTACTTTATCATCTCTATTTACTTGAGTAAATGTAGAATAGGTCGTGTCTTCAGAAGGGCCGTAAAGATTGAAAACTTTCTGAATATGATGATTTTGATAAATCTGCTGTACAAGCTGATTTTGCAGTGGTTCGCCTGCAAGATTAACTGTCCTGACACAAGCAGGTATACCATTCACTTGCAATAATTCTGTAATGATGCTTGGGACTGTGTTCACCAAGCTGACCTCAGCAGCCAACGAGGGTAAGTGCAAAGCATTTTCTACAAGAATCACTTTCCCACCCCAACTGAGGGGGACAAACAGTTCAAATACCGATAAATCAAAGCAAATGGAGGTTGATGCTAAAACTCCAGCAAGTTCGTTATCTGTAAAGACCTCTCTTGACCATGTCAATAAAGCAACACAACTTTGATGTTCTATCGCAACACCTTTTGGTACGCCGGTAGAACCAGAAGTATAGATGACATAAGCTAGGTGATTCGGTTTTCCTTCACTAAGCAGATTTTCTCTACTCTGTTGGCTAAGTAAATCTGAATCTCTATCGATACAGACAACATGGAGATTCGATTTAGCAAACAATTCAACTAAATGGCTTTGAATCAACAGTACCTTTGCTTGACTGTCTTCTAGCATGAAAGCTAAACGCTCTTGGGGATAGGCTGGGTCTAGTGGTACATAAGCCCCACCTACTTTTAAAATAGCCAGCAATGCAATTAGCATTTCTGGACTGCGCTTCATGCACACACCGACAATGACTTCTGGCTTTACTCCTAGTTCTTGTAAGTAGTGTGCTAGCTGATTTGCTCGGTCGTTCAACTCTTGGTAGGTTAATTCTTGGTTGTCAAAAACGACTGCAACAGCATTTGGTGTTTTTTCTACCTGTGCTTCAAACAGTTGATGAATGCACTTATCTTGTGGGTAGTCTGTCTTAGTATCATTCCACTCAACTAATAACTTTTGTATTTCAGATGAAGTTAGTAGTTGCAAGTCTGCTACACGCTGTTGGGGATCGCTAACTATACTTGTCAATAAAGTCTGCAAGTGTCCCAACATCCGGGTTACTGTATCTGCATTAAATAAATTCGTATTGTACTCACAAGTTGCAACCAATCCTTGCTCGGAATCCTCCATAAACAATGTCAAATCAAACTTAGATGTGCCGTTGTAACTTTCTTCATAAGTAATTGATACATCCGTGAGATTTAGATTAGGCTTTGGCACATTTTGAAGAACAAACATTACTTGAAATAGCGGATTGTAACTTAAGTCTCGATTTGGCTGTAGTTCTTCTACTAACTTCTCAAAAGGTAAGTCTTGATGAACGTAAGCTTCTAAAGCTGTTGACTTCACCCGCGCTAGTAACTCCTGAAAACTCAAGTCGCCAGATAGGTCTGTACGCAGAACTAAAACATTGACAAAAAATCCTATTAATGACTCAATTTCTGCTCTGTTACGATTGGCGATTGGCGAACCTACTAATATATCAGTCTGACCTGTGTAGCGGTAAAGCAAGGTTTTAAAAGCCGCCAACAAGGTCATAAACAAGGTTACACCTTCTTGATGGCTTAGTTTCTTCAGTGCTTTTGTCAGAGTTTGAGACAGAACTAATTTCGCTTGAGTGCCATTGAAAGTTTGAACTGGCGATCGCGGTCGGTCTGTTGGTAAATTCAGTACAGGAAGTTCATCCTGCAACTTTTGTTTCCAATAGCTCAATAATGATTGAGTGCGTTCGCCATCAAGCCATTTTCGTTGCCAATTAACAAAATCTCGATACTGAATTGGTAATTCAGGAAGTGGTGAGAGTTTGGCTGTTGAGAATGCTTCATATAGTGCAGTTATTTCTTTAATCAGAATACTGATAGACCAACCATCCGCAATTATATGATGCAGAGTCACAAGCAATTGATAATTTATATCATTTAATTGGAAAATTTTACTACGCAAAAGCGATTGGGCAGATAAGTCAAATGGCTGTTGTGCAAACTCTGTAGCCAAACGTTGTGCTTCTTGGATACGCTCGTTTTCTGATAGCGAACGCAAATCTTCAACCATTAAAGTTAAGGGTACAGCTTCATTTACAACTTGGACGGGTTGTCCATCCACCACTGTAAAGCTTGTGCGTAATACTTCGTGTCGTCTAATAATCTGGTTAAGACTATCTTGTAAAGCTGTGAAGTTAATGCAACCTTTGAAGTTAATAACTATAGGAATATTATATGTAGGAGTATCGGGAGTTAACTGATTGATAAACCATAATCCCTGCTGGGAAAAAGATAGAGGATAATGTGATGTGTTTTTATCTTGTTGAATAAAGGATAATGACGGTAGTGCATCTGTTGTCATTTGAGCAAGTAATTTGGTGACAAGCGATCGCCCACTCATTCCTTCAAAAAAATCTGCTACAGATACTTCTACTTCTAAATCAACCTCAATCCGATTCTTCAACTCAAATACTTTTAAAGAATCAAGTCCCAGCGTACTTAATGGTTCTTGTAGATTAACATCATCTACTGCAATTGAAAGTACTCCCGCCAACAGTTCAGTTAAATAACTTTCTAGGAGTGGTTGACATTCTCTTGGAGGAAGTGCCAACAGTTCAGAACGCTGTAATTGAGTCTCCTTTTTGACAATATCACTAATTTTCAGAATGTCACTTTCAACTATATTCAATTCGCTATTTTGAAACTGAGCGCGAGTTGCACGTCGTTGAATCTTACCACTAGAAGTTTTGGGGATACTACCTGGTTTAATCAAAACTACGGCATAAACTTGTACTTCATGTTCATCAGTAACTGCTTGCCGAATTACGCTAGCTACTTCTACTAAATTTGGCTTGGCGCGAAACTCTAACTCTTGTACAATAAAGAGCCTTTCTTCGTTGTTAACTTCAATTGTAAATGCGGCACTCGCACCAGTACGTAATGATGGATGACTGCGTTGGGCGGTTAATTCTATATCTTGTGGATATAGATTGCGACCGCGAATAATAATTAAGTCTTTGGCTCGACCTGTGATGAAAAGTTCTCCATTGTATAGAAAGCCTAAGTCACCAGTTCGTAAAAATGGCCCCTCTCCTGTGTCTTTCAAATAGGCGTGGAATATTTGCTCCGTTTCCTCTTTGCGATTCCAATAACCTTGACCTACACTCGGGCCAGATCCCCAGATTTCGCCGATTTCATCTGATGAACAGCGAGTTAATGTTTCAGGGTTTACTATCACTATCTGCTGTTGAGGAATTGTTTTACCGCAACTGACAAAGCTTTGGATATCTTGACTCTGACCAATTGCTGCGACTATCTGGTTTTGTGAAAGTGCAGATTTCTCTACAGTTCTGACTTGGGCTAAGGCTGTTTTGATCCCACCGGAAACTATTAAAGTTGCTTCCGCCATACCATAACAAGGATAAAATGCTTCTGCACGAAAGCCACATTCTGCAAAGGTGACTGCAAATTGCTCAAGGGTATCTCGCCGGACTGGTTCAGCACCGTTGAACGCGACACTCCAACTACTTAAGTCAAGAGTTTCTTTTTGTTGTTGAGTAATTCTTTGAACACATTGTTCATAGGCAAAGTTAGGGCCGCCACTCGTGGTGCCTTTGTAACAAGAAATCGCTTTTAGCCAGCGGTAAGGTCTTTGCAGAAAAGATGCTGGCGACATTAAGATGCAAGGGAAAGCACCATACAATGGTTGCAAAATGCCACCAATTAATCCCATATCATGGTAAACAGGTAGCCAGGAGACAAACTTGCTACTGGGTGAATGTTCCATGAGTTGATAAGTGACAGCAGCGTTGTGCAACAGATTGCCATGACTGAGCATAACTCCCTTTGGCGTGCCGGTAGAACCCGATGTGTATTGCAGAAAGGCTAAAGTATCTACATTAATTGCAGGTTCCTGCCAAGAATCTTCTAGACCCTGTGCTATGTTATCAGTTGTAATCCAGCGAAAATTTCCCTGTTTTGTATCTGGTGTGAATATTGATTGTAATGCGGGGAGCATTGCTGTCGTGGTGAGAGCAACACTGGCCTGTGCATCTATGGTAATAGCTTGTATTCTGGGTGTTTTACGTTGATTGCGAGGGGGATAAGCTGGAACTGCCACGACTCCAGCATATAGACAACCAAAAAATGCTATTAGATAATCCAGTCCGGGAGGATACAGTAATATAGCGCGTTCCCCACTTAAACCAAGAGATTGCAGTTGAGTTGCTACAGCCCGACTGCGCCGATCCAATTCATAATAAGTCAGCGTTAATTCCTGAGTTTCTCCATCCTCAAGGAAAGTGAACGCTTGTGCGTGCGGCATTTGGAAACTGCGATCGCGCAGAACATCAACGATTGTTGCACATTGAGGGGAAATTTCTCGGAAGTAATTGATAATTGGGGTCATTACTATGCCTCAGCTAATTCCGATGCAGGCAAACAATAGTGGCAAAATTAATCTCACACTCACTCTTGGCTGAACAAGGATTTGAATCAGGTGTTATGTGTATCTTCTTGACAATCCACTGAGATAAAATCTAGCAAACCTTAGAAAAACACAGCCCTTTCTTGCTGAAAGTGGTGCTTTTACAGAACTATTTAACTCTATTGGGAAAACTCTTAGACAGACTTGGATGTTGCTTTAGGAAAAACAGCCTCAAGTTTATAAGCTAGTTATGCAAACTTATATGTTGCTAGTTATTTTCATTTAGACTTTCTCACATTACTAGGGATTGTGGCATTTACGCAATCCTTTATTAATAGCTAATAATTATCAATATTTGAAATATGTATCATTTTAGACTATCAAAAAAATAATTTATTACTTTTGATAGATGCCAATAGCTGGAAAAATCAAAATGCTTTTAACAACCTGATTTTAGCCCAGGCATAAGAATACCGTAGTCTAAGGGTAGCCCAATGGCTCAAATTTGAATAGTGAATGTGCGATCGCCTCAAAGCAACGCACACTTAGAGGATCGCCTGCAAAAACTTGCCTATTTTGCTGATGAGCGATCTGTATCATATCCTTACTTGGTAACCAAGGAAAAATCACAGCCTCCCCTGGTTCAGAAAACATTTTGACTAGCTGTTCAATCAGTTGCTCTTTAAGATCCGATTCTGGAAATCCGTCGGCTCCAACCAAACTCAGCTTTCAGCCAAGTCTCAAACTGTCCGTGCTTTAGCCGGGAGCGCACATCAGCCAGCTTCTGACCAATTTCCCAAATATCCTGTGCTGAACGTCGTAAGCGCTCCTTAATTTCTCCAGTTCGCTGCTGAATAACAATACGCTGTTTGTCATCCAAAATTTCGTAGTCGAAACCAGTGACTTCTTGACTATGTTTTTTTAACTTGCTCACAATTTGTTTAGACAACCTTCTACAAAAAATTTATCTTAGCCAATTATTATGTTAATTGTGCATAGCATCCAGCAACGTGATTGCTGAAAAAGATTTCAAAAGAAGCGAAATTATGAAGTAGTACGCGAAAATAATTTCTACAACTAAGTGTTTGATTCGATGCACTTCGGTCATTAACATACAATGCCTTGGATTGAGCGAATTGATGAACCGACCAGAAAGATGACGCTCACTTACTAATTATCTCAAGAAAATTACGTTTGAAAATGCGGATTGATATTAGTACCAGCTTAGGAAAGATATTAAATACAACTACACAAATCATGGTAAAACATAATATTGGCTCAAACACTATTGGTTTTGCAGCAAGACAATGAACATACCACCCCGTAAGCGCAAAAAAGCTACCTCTGCTGCCTCTTACGCTCCAAAACCACCAAAACACTCTGCAAAGAAAGATACTGCTCAACAAGAAAATCTTGCTTCAGTAACAATTACCGTTACCGCTGTTGAAGTCGAAGATTTAAGTGAAGAGGAACAAAGCTTACGCCTGCATTTAGAGCAAAAAGTTGAACGCGCTTTTTATGAAGCAGGGAAGGCGTTAATGGAGTTACGCGATTGCAGGTTATACCGTTCCACACACAAAACATTTGAGGACTATTGCCGCGAGCGCTTTGGTTACAGCCGTAGACAACCTTACCTTTTAATGGAGGCAGCTGTTATTTTTGATAATTTAACTGAAAAATGTGATCAAATTGATCACATTTTGCCCACATCTGAAGGGCAAGTCCGGCCTTTGACAAAGCTAGAACCCCAGCAACAACAACAAGCATGGCAGCTTTCAGTCCAGGAGGCTAGTGGCAAAGTTCCTACTGGTAGAATCGTCAAAGACGTAGTTCAGCGATTCATGGAGTACAAGAAAGTGCCAAATAATTATGAAATTGGTGAAGTTTGCCAAATCATTGCCCAAGACAATCCCGAACTCAGGGGCAAGAGTGGGTGTTGGGCGATCGTCAGCCAAGTGAACGATTTCACCTGCACCGTCAGGCTTTGGGATGGAGAGTACACTATTGGGCTAAAGCATCTGAAGTCTTATGGTTACTCACCTTTGGGATGTCAGCAAATACAACAAATCAGCGATCGCATCAGCAAAATATACTCCAGCACGTTGGAAGAATCAGTTCAAAGGTTTTTGGAGTCTTTAGGAAAACTGAACCGACCTTATTTAACTGTTTTGGAAGAAAAACTGTTGAATGTTTTGGATTCGGGAATTGGGATCGGAACAATTTAATAATCTAAGAATAGTCCAATGGCTCAGTTTTTAATCCTAAGTGTGCGATCGCTTGACGACAACGCTCAATATCAGGATCTCCTGCAAACACTCGCCTATTTAGCTGATGAGCAATTTTTATCATATCCATGCTTGGTAGCCAGGGAAAAATTACTGTATTCCCAGATGCCGAAAACATCTCGATCAGCTGTTCAATTAAACCCTCTTTGAAATCTGATTCAGGAAAGATAATTACAGTTTTTGCCCGCTCAACTAACCAATCATGATCCCAGTCATCAGAGGTAATCGCAATAGCAAGTGCAGCAAAGGGTATGCGTTCAACAAATTGGGATGAGGCTGTATCACCACAGAACAAAAAATGTTGCTTTTCTAGTAAAAACCAACTTGACTGTATTTCATCAGGAGTTGAAGCGACAGGCGAGACTGAGGAAGTCTTTGCTACAGTCACTTCTGAAACTGGCGTTTCAACTTTAACTGCCTCCTTCGGAATTATAGTCACAATCTCTGGTTTACAAGTAACTGACTGTGGTGGTTCAAGGGAAGCAGCAGAAGTAGACTGCGATTTTTCTTCCTTAATTACCTGACGAATACTCTTATGAGTTAAGGTTTCGCCTCCCTTTGCACGTTGCAGAATTTCCTGACGGATGTTTTCTGGAGTTGATGGTGCTGCTAAAAGGTAGAGTGCAGATGTGGCAATATTTATTTGTGCAAAATTTGCACGTTCTGCAAATGCTTCATAAACATTAATAAAATTGTAAGCCGTCCGTCGGCTCCAACCAAACTCAGCTTTCAGCCAAGTCTCAAACTGTCCGTGCTTGAGCCGAGAGCGCACGTCAGCCAGCTTCTGACCAATTTCCCAAATATCCTGTGCTGAACGCCGTAAGCGCTCCTTAATTTCTCCAGTGCGCTGCTGAATAACAATACGTTGTTCAGAATCCAAAATTTCATAGTTGAAGCCAGTGACTACTTGACTCTGTTTTTTCAACTTACTCACAATTTGTCTAAAATTACTTTCTACACAAAATTTATCATAATTGATTATATGGTGATTGTGCATGGTATCCAGCAACGTGATTGCTGAAATCTTTTTCAGTCATAGGCAAGTGATGAGGTAAGTAGCTTGATATTTTTTGAGCTTGATGATAATCTTTATAATTAATGCTTTCCCACTAAACGATGAAAAAAGAAAAAAATGGTTTTTTAATATCAAAATAGGGTATTTTACTTGAGTAAGATTCTTAATTAGTAACGTAATATCTGTAGTGTTCTGTCATCCATTGACCTTTGGGTGAAAAATATGCTCGTTTTAGTGGAGGCAAATAAAAGCTCAACTAATAGTACGGACTAACTTTCCACACATGGGTTACTGAGTAAGACAAATATTTTTGTCTAGAGTCTAGAGTTCAGCAAGAAAAACTAAAGCTGAGAATTAGTTGCTATGCAAACAACGTCACTCCAGATGAGTACAAATGATTTTTTTCTAGAGGTAGATCGCATTTTTATCTGCACGGCAAAAGGTGCTGAAAGTGTATCTGTTCTTGAAGAACTTGGTTTTTACTGCTCTAATCAATTAGTGCAGCATGTGGAACAGGGAACAGCCTCAAGGATAATTTTTTTTGAGAATACTTATCTTGAGTTAATTTGGGTAGAAAATAGACATTTAGTAAAACAGCAGTCTGTACACGTGGGAGTTCATATACTAAACCGCTTTCATGGGCAACATATAGGAGTATCTCCCTTTGGTATTGGTCTACGCAAGAAGTCTGATGACAGCAGTTTAGTATTCCGTTCAACTTCAAATTGGACTGAGTTGATACCAGAGCAGATGTCTATTAGTTTTGCAACAGAAAATCTTGAAAATCAGAAAGAGCCTTTTTGCTTTGTGATTCCTGACTGTATTGCTCTCACAACTTGGCTCGACCCCTCATTAACAGCGCATCAACAATTAATCTCTCATCCTTTGGGTGTAAAAAAGCTCACAAATGTAAAAATCACAGTTAACAGTGACAAAGATTTAACTGATGCTATGTCTGTGCTTTGTACGCATAGTGCTGTTACTATTGAACGAGGGAAATCTCCATTGCTAGAGTTAACTTTTGACGAGGGAATTAGAGACAAAAATCTTGATGCACGACCAATTCTGCCAATTTTGTTGAAATATTAAAACACAGCTAATCACATCGCTATCAAAAAGAATAAACTAATGAGTATTTAAGTTGCATCAAACTAGGTCTGTTCGCGCAGCGTTCCCGCAGGGTAGCCCTTACTACAAAATAATCATCCTGAAAAATGAATGACGATTAGCTTATCAATGGAGGTACTACTATGGCAACAATAGGAAAGTATTGCAAAGCTTACTCTTTGAAAAAATTACGTGAGTTTACTCAGTGGACGGAGTGTATTAAAAATACAAGAAAAGAAAAAAAAGAAGTTTCGGGCAACGAAGTTGAAGTGAATAGGGAACTCACTGATGATGATTTTCTTTATCTGCAAGAAAACTACGTAGTCACAGATGGAATTTTCAAGGATGAGAATATTATTTTTGACAATGTAACTCCGCAATGGAAGGAATTTTGCCACAATACCCTTGCTTTTGAAATTCCAGTTTACGAAAGAGTACAAGTACAAGCATCAGCAAATCAAGACAACAGCAATTCAAGACAACAGCAATTCTTAAAGGGGAGATAATCTCATGAATGAGTTAGTGCAGCGATTGTCAGAAGGAGAACATCCTGTTGAAGCAAGCTTACGACCAGACAAAACAGCTACGGCGCTGAAAGAAAGTATCGACCGAGGGTACGTACATATCAAATTTGTAAACACAAAGGGAGGTACTGATTTAGGTGTCAGACTCGACCCGGAAGCATCTAATTTTAATGAAGCTGACTTTGAGCGTCAAACAGGGAAAGTTCATTTGGTTGGCAACTTGACATTGAACTACGTAAAAGTTAAATGCATTGCAGATATTGATTTACAAACACTAGAAGGCAAGGGACACCTTGAATCAGTCCAACAGTGAGCCTCACCAGTCGCACAGAATTTAATTCTCAATTTTGGCGAAGTTGCGCCTAATTTCTTTCTAGTTAAATAACGGGAGACAAAATATGTACCAAGACGACAAAGAAGACACAACAATTTACAAAGTTGTAGTCAATCATGAAGAACAGTATTCCATTTGGCCAGACTACCGGGAGAACCCTCTCGGCTGGAAGGATGCTGGCAAAAGTGGTTTGAAACAAGAATGTCTCGAATACATTAAAGAAGTATGGACTGACATGAGACCGCTCAGTCTTCGCAAGAAAATGGAAGAAGCCGCTCATAGTCAGCCATAACGACTATTTTAGTCGAATGCTACTAAGTTAAGCGCAAACCCTTGATATGGTTGACTTATGGGTGTGGGCTGAGTGGGTGTAGGGTATGGGGAATTAAAAGATGTTGAACTCCTTGGCGCAATCCAAATTCAATTGTCATTAAACACTACACCCTATATCCTGCCAAAAGCGAGATTTCATCTTTCCTTAGAGACAAATGTTCAATTTTTACTACAGATGTTTATAGGCGATCATTTCTTCCTGCACTCAGCCCAATCACTTTTGTTGCAGTCTCTTTCTCAAGAACTACATCGGATTACTAGTGAAATGAAATATTGACTATTAAACTTATTATTGCTTCTTTCATCAAATGATTCAGGGTTTTTGCAACAAATCGCATTATTAAGAAGTAACTCCCAATTTTTGCCAGAGATCCTATAACTGGAACACAATCAAGATAGTAGTATTTTTATTCTACACAATGCTTGAGCCAAACTCAGCTAAAAAACTGTTCTGCCCCATCTGGCTCAACCAAACGCAGTACTTTGAAGATGTATCCTCACAAGTCCCTTTAGAAGGTTACCAAGTTTGTCAAAAGTGGCTCAATGAGCGCCAAGGCTGCTTTCTTTCCGAGCAAGATATTCAGCAATATCAGCGTATTGTCAGTCGTCCTAACTCTTTCCTATCCACGATTAGATTGTTGTAATGGTCGCTTAAAATGAGTTAGAAAATAAAAAATCATATTGATTGGTACTGAAAGAAAAACTGAGCCGAACAATATCGTTCCATACTTTATAAACTCATGACTTGTATCACTTTGCTCTACAATTACTGAAGCTGAAACAGATTGAGTTAACAATATCAAAACAAAACCGATGAATGGTAGTGCAACCAGGAGCAAATTTGAATAAAGATTAGACTTTGTACCAGACCACCTGCCATCAGAGAAATTTATAACTGTTACGTCCCCAACTATTGAGTAGAAAGTCTCATTGGCAACCTGACCGTCCGGATGATATCTAACAGCAACAAAGTAATACCATTTTGGTACTGTTTGAAACATAATTCGAGGATCATCCACAAAACATGAAGTGTAATCGCCTGGTTTAAAAATCTGGAGGGATACGAAAGAGTTTCGATATCTGAATTTAGCAATTATGGAGAATAAGTAGCCAAAAATAACAATAATTACGAGTTGAGCAATTGCTATCCATCCTGAGATTTCAAAATCAGTGTTTATCACTTTTTTCCCAATCAAACTAATTTGACCATGCTTTTAGAGTACCCAAGGGATGCTTACCAGTTAACTATTTTAGTTAAATATGTTACAAGAATCACTTATCCAGGTTGATGAAGTTAGTTCCACTTGGGAAGGAAGTTACTCAGCACTGGCGGCGAGCGCAATTTTTTAATGTCGTGTTATATAGGGAAGACGACATTGGGGTAAAAGCTTTAATTGTTAGGCATTTAGCGTCAATTAACGCCCCAGCGATCGCGCATCTCGGCTCAATACCACCTGGGGATTATGGTGGTAATGCAAATACTCTCACTCTTGGGCAATCTCTTG
>NZ_JAVRBR020000146.1:0-26922 GCF_034531165.2 Dendronalium sp. ChiSLP03b
CCTTTCGAGGCTTTAATTTCTAAGTTTTGGCTATAAATTTTAGTTACTGTTAGAAAATAAAGGCTCAAAGCTTGACTCAATCAAAGTTTCAGAATCTTGCTTCGATTATTGTTTTCCGAGAGTGACAGAACAGGGATAAGCTAATCGGCACTTAAGTTGCATAATAAGAAGATGAAGCCGTTTAAAAGCAACTATGCCACCGCCAGCCAAGAACTTTTTAACGACGGAACAAATCACACAGCTACAACAAGCTCTAAAAGAGAGCGACCAACCGCATATCAGAGAAAGAATTCTCATTATTCTGCTCCAGAACGATGGTAAACCGCAACATGAGATTGCTAAATTTTTAGGTTGTTCGCCCAGAACAGTAGCATATTGGTGTATGCACGGAGACCCAGATAATCTCGAAACTCTACATAATAAAAGAGAATACGAACATTACCGAAAAGCTACGCCTGAATATATTGAACTGTTATTAAAAACTGTGGAGCAAGAACCATCAGAGTTAGGTTACGAATTTGGGAAATGGACAGCAGAAAGATTAGCTACATATTTAACCGAAAAGACAGGCGTTGATTTAAGCAGTTCTCAGGTAAGGAGAATATTAAAGAGAAAAAAGTATAGTTATATCTGGGCTAAATATGACCTAGAAGATAAACAAAACCCAATAGAAAGGGCTAAGTTTAAAGAAAAGCTTGCTCAATATTTATCAATAGCACGAGAACAACCGGAGCGCTTGCAGGTATGGTTTTGGGACGAGAGTGGTTTTAGTTTACGTGTGATTCGTCGCAAGAATTGGGGTAAAAAAGGAAAACGTAAAAATGTTTCAGGACAACGGCGTTGTGGTCGTGTTAATGTAATGGGAGCAATCAGAGAATTAGATAGAAAACGAGTATGCTTTTTCGTTAAAAAAGGTAATGCAGATATTTTCTCTGAGCAATTACAACAATTAAATGAATTAATCAAGCAAGAGTGGGTAAGTAAAGGAAATAATGCTGAATATTTTTCTAAGCATGGGCCGAAAATTATTTTAATTTTAGATAATGCTAGTTTTCATAAACGCAAAGATGTTCTAGCTAAAATATCTGAAGATTTTCCGAATTTTGTTTTAGAGTTCTTGCCTGCTTACAGCCCTGATTACAACATTATTGAGTTAGTCTGGCACTCATGTAAGGAATATATTGCTCATCGCTTATTTAAATCAGTAGATGAGTTAAAATCACTGCTGGATAAGCTGTTGAATCAAGGTGAGTTAGTGATTAAGTGGCATCGGAAAATCAAACATAAAGGTAATTTTAGCTATATTGCAGCTTTAATGCTGATTAGCTTAGCTGCTCCACAACCCTCTCGAAAATGGCTCTCACCGCCAATGTGTATGGCGTAGGTTATCCCGATTTTTGAGGGAATAAAACCACTGTACCAATAGTATTGAAAAGCTGACCATGCTATGTATACAGTAATAATTATTGAGATAATGATTTTTAAAAAAATTTTCATTAGTCAGGCAAAGGAGTTGAACAATTGAAAGCTAACTTCCTATCGTAGCAAAACCTTCTATTTCGTCTACTCATTAATCTTATTAAGCAGCATCTATTTAATTTTATCTATTGCGTTCGCTGCCATTACCTCGCAATAGAGATGCACAACACTGGCTTGAAAAATTATTGATAAGTCTCGGCTGTGATAAATAAAACTAAGAAATTCGCGGCGGGATTTTCTTACTTTTGGAAAGTGGCGATCGCCTCTTGTAGGTTCGACCGAGCAAGAACAGTTAACAGCACTGGCTGCTGAAAGCTTTGACATACCTTAATTGCTGGAATCAAAGTAAGAAATTAAGACAAGACGTTTCTTACTTTAGGGTTTTTATGAGCATTTTTACCATCTGCGGCTGCATAGGCGAGCGCTGAAGTTTTGAGGTAATCGATTCTATCTACTGACGCACAACGAGCGCGTGCTAGTTTTGTACGCACAAATTTTTCAGCACTTCGTCATTGGGTACGTCATCACTGCTGTTTTGCTATTGATGCCTCACCCGATGGGATGGCTGACTTTCATCAGTTTAGTTATCCCCAACCCTTAGCTGTTATATCCGAGTGCTTCCGCGTAACTGTGCAGGAAATCCAAGGCTGATTTCTTAGAGGAAAAGGCGATCCAGTTGTAATGTTGCGATCGCCTTTGTTTTGGGTAAGTCAATTAGAAAAGGTGAGTCGCTTAAACTGCGATCGCCTTAACTTAAATGGCTAGTCAAAAACTCAAATATCTGAAAACTTAGCTTTTCAAGTTTTTGAATACGCAAAATTTCTTATCCACAGTATCTCGATATACAAACAAGCATGATTGCTAGTCGTTTCCATCATAAATGTTAAGTTCATCATTATTTAATAGCAATTCAAAAACTTAAATATCTGAATTGTCAAGTTTTTGAACATCTGAAATTTCAAGTACGCGATTTTAACCATTGCTCTAGCAAATCCTGAACAAGTTCGCTAAACTCTTGCTTTTCGCCAGTTTGAGCGTCCTTGAGAAGTTCAATTTTGACTGTTGTGTGTGTGTCCCTGCGAATATAAGCTGTCACTTGCTCATAGTCAGGGTCAGAGCGTTTAGCTTTGGGTCGTCCCCGTTTTGGCGATTCGTTTTGTAACTGGTCAACTAAGCGTGGTTGTACCTTTTCAGGTTGTTGAAACTGTAGCTTTTGAGTTTCTGTTTCCTGGCTTTGATTTTCTGGTTCCGGTTCAGGTTCACGACCCTTTGCTGCATCCAAAAGACCTTTGAATTTGCTCACTCGATCACCTCCTGACCGATACCTTGATAATCCCGCCAAGCAATCTTAGCTCGTGAGTCGGAAACCTTATTGACTGGGACACCAGCTAGCGCTGCTTTTTGAAAAGCAACTGCATCGCGGACATTCCCTTTAAATAGAGGTAATCCAGCCTCAGTCAACATCTCTCTTGCTTCCTCTCCATCCCGCCTGGGCTTAGGCGGAACGCGGGTAATAAGAACCCGAAATTGGTCAGCGCCTAGTAATTTAAGAACATTGACAGTCTGCATGAGGGCATCAAGTGATAAGGCATCAGGCGTAGTAGGAAGAATTAGCAAATCGCACCCTTCAGCTAGTGCTTCCAAATCTTCCTGCTCAGGTCGTGCTTGGGTATCGATGACAATATGCTGATAATCCTTCGCAAATTTGGCAGCTTGTCTTTCATCAATCACCTTAAAAGGTAAATTACCTCGCTTTGACCAGCCGCTAGCAGAGCGGTTTGGGTCGCCGTCGATAAGAAGCGTTTCTCCTTTAGTTTGTAGATAAGCAGCTAGGTGAACAGCTGTTGTAGTTTTGCCTACCCCTCCCTTGAACGATGCAACTGTGATAATCATGGTGACATCTCACTATTGAGTTTTTAAAACGCCAAACATTTAAGTTGTTAAATAATCAAATATTTGAGTACGCAAAAATGTAATACTCTAACTTTATTCTGGCATAAATATTTGTGTTTTTAAATACTTACATATTTATGTTTTTGAGTATTTGAGTACGCAAAAATATAAAAACGTAATTTCTGAAATTTTAGTGGTACGGTTACAAAAATTCGTCATTCTACCGTCCAGCTTTAGATGCTCTCCCAAACCAAGAGCTAATTCGACAAAAAGGGGATAAGTACTATCTAACTGAGGCAGGAGAAGGAGTTGTCAAGAAGCATGTGACAGACTTTTTCAAGGCTAGAAGACTCAAGTAACGCAAATACTTGAATATTTGAGTACGCGAAAACTTAAAAATTCAGTTGCAAGTAGGTTGATTGACAAAGCGATCGCTTCTTCTAGCTTGCCTACGGAAGGCTCCGCCAAAGCGCTTGCCAGATTCAAGCGAGGAAATGTAAGATGTGCCTGGGGCGATCGCACTAATAGTTTGTGGGGTGCGATCGCCTGCCTAAAATTTCTCCTCTAGAGTTGCGCTCTCTTGACCCAAACTCAGCTACAGCCTGAAATTTCCTTTAGAAAAAGGTAACGCAAGGGATGCCTACAGCAGCAAGCTACACATTTTACAGCCAGCAGATGGTAAATTCGACTTGTGGGTAGACTTTGAACTTAAAAATCATGAGCTTCAAAACAGTAGTGTTCTATGGTTCCTACAGAAGCGATCGCCAGGGCATCAAAGCTGCCAGATTCACGATCGATCAACTCAAGCAAAGAAACCATGAGGTAGTTTTTGTGGATGCGAAGGAGTATGACTTTGGCATCTTAGACCGGATGTATAAAGAGTATGAGCAAGGTCAAGCCCCTGCAAAGATGGAAGAACTAGCAGAACATATCCGAACAGCAGACGGTTTTGTAGTTGTTGCGGGAGAATATAACCATTCCATTCAGCCAGGGTTGAGCAATCTGATGGATCACTTTTTAGAAGAATACTTTTTCCGTCCGGCTGGTATTGTTTCCTACTCAGCTGGTAGCTTTGGAGGAGTACGGGCAGCCATACAGTTACGCGCTTTTCTGTCGGAGATGGGAATGGCTACTATTTCAAGCATTTTTGCTATTTCCAAAATTAGGGACTCTCTGGATGAAGCAGGTGCTTCACGGGAAGCAGCTTTGACCAAGAGAATCGGTCAATTTTTGGATGAATTAGAGTGGTACGAAGAAGCATTACAACGACAAAGAAAAGAAAAAGGAAAGCCGTTCTAATTAAGTCAGGATAAGTATTGAGAGACAGTTAATCAGCAAAGCCTATAAACTCAAGTGTAAATATTCAAAAACCCAAGTATTTACATTTTAATTTATCAATAGACAAGAAAAGCGGAAGACCTCTCGCCTTCAAGCAAAGAAAACGTGATTACAAAAAGTACATTGCAACTGAGGCTTCAGGGGGTCATCTTGCCGATTGAAAAAAACCTTAAATTGATCGCAAGTACATTTAGGGCAAGCGATCGCAGTGAGAGTATCGATTTGAGCCTGAGTGTGTTGCTCGATTTGAGAAGGTGAACGTGCTTTTATTCTCAGGCTACTAATTTTGGGGATGAGTGAACCTCCGCTTCCCAAGCTTTGAGTATCAAGTCCCGATGAAAATCAGTACCTTTATCTTTGAGCCATTGACGAATTTCTGTAGGCAGCTTAATGCAAACGGGTTTGGGGTCGAAACTGTCCGGTTGACTAGTAAATTTTCCGTCTTCGCCTCTCATAAAAAATACCAATGCGATGAAAGTCAGTATGCAGCAAACAACCGCAGTATACAACACCTGAACTATCAATAATAACCCAGCAAAACTTGAGCAGAGATAGAAAAAAACTTATTCCTACCACGGTCTACCACGGTCTACCACGGTAAACTAAGGCTAAAGGTAGAGATAGGAGGTAAAAAAAACTGAAACGGCACAAACGTTTTAAATAGTCAACCACGTATAGTGAGAGAAAATAGAGATTTAAGATTAATTTATACATACAAATATCAAGCTTTATTTAGTTAGTATTGCAAGCATCAGAGATTTGGTTTAAAGTTTTACGCATCTATGAACAGCTAATAGATGTTTGAACGCTACCGATAACTTTTTAAGCGACCAAAGGCGATCGTCTTTGGGCGGGAAGTCGTTCAAACTTTTAAGATTTGCATTTGATGAGTCAAATAATACCATATCTCTCCTAATCATGAACAAAGGAGCAATTGTTTTGGCATCTAATCGAACAGTACAAAGAACACAGCCCCAAATTCTAGCGAAAGCTTTAGGCAGAGTAGGGCGAAAATATCAGCATCATACTTATGCGATTGGTACGACCTTGATTATCACTGGTCAAACAATGCCAGCCCACGCATTCGGCCTATTTAATCCAGCTCAAATAGCCCTGACATGTATGTTTGGTAGTGCTGGAGCCGCTGGGAATCCTGCAATAAACGCGCTTCCAGGAGTGATAAATGCGGCGATAACCGTGATTCTATTTGTCTATTTCGTTGCCTCTGGAGTAAAAGTAGCAAATGCGTTGGGAGAAGGACAGGAGGTGACACAAATGGTACAGCAACCAATTGGTATATTTTTTATTACTTTGGTACTATTTATTGCCCAAAATATTCTGTTCACTGGGATTACAGCAGCTTGTTAAACAAGTCGGAAGTCGGAAGTTGGAAGTCGGAAGTACGAATTATGGCTCCTTGTTGAAGCGTCTTTGTCCTTGACTGACTCCTGACGATTGACACTTTTATTCTTACAACATGAAACATCAGCAATCAATCAAACCAATCAATCAATCTCTGGGTAGAAGTGCATCAATTGGAATCTTTAGTGGTTTCCAATTTGCTGTGTGTCTAGTGTCGTTTGGAATCGGTTTTTTCTTGGCTTTCCTACTGGGTGTAGGAACGATATGGAGCATACTAATAGGGCTTTGGTTTAGTGCCACAACCTTGACCTTATCAGGGAAAAGACCTTATCTATTTTGGTCAAGGATATTCCCGATTGTACCAATGTGGACACGCGGATACATCAAATATTCTTCTCCATTAGAGAAGAAAAAAGTCGGCTCGAAAAAAGTTAGTTTATGGCATTAAAAATAAGAGGTAATACTAAAACTAAAAAACTAAATCCTTTTGAAGACTTGCTAGACCTGACTACCTTAGTAAGATTGAAAAAAGGAGGTTATACAATAGGAGCCTACTTGTTAAGCAAAAAACAAGTGGGTGACACTAACAATACATTGCAATTAGTATTCGGTTATAGTTGTACGGGCATTCATCCTTTATTTAATTCCTCCGAACAAGTAGAAGCAATTGCCAGTGCTTTTGAGAATGGTTGCAAAGAAATTCCGACTGGTGAAAGATTTACCTTTCGCTGGAGTTCATTCTGTAATGAAGAGGAAGCTATTGAACGTTTTCGCCATCGTTTAAGTAGTCCAGTAAACGATGAAAGCGAGTTCTTGGACTGGGGGCAGTTAGCCAGGATTCAAGAACTGACCAGACAAAAACAACGCAAGAATGTTACTTTGAGCGTTTATACTACTTTCACTATTAAACCAGGAGGAACGGAAGCGGGTGACGCGGTTGATAGAGCAATAGCTTCACTGTCGAATTTCTTACAGAGGCGATTTACTTCCACGGGTGCAACTGAACTGACAAGAAAAGCGATTATTCAAATCTTAGAAAAAGCCATCAATGTTTCACTCAGGCATCAACAGATATTGTCGGGAATGGGGTTATGTCCTTCTCCTAAATCAGAGAAGGAATTGTGGAAAGAATTATCAATGCTCTTAGGAGCAAAATTAGTAAAAGTTCCTCATACCCTAGTTTTCAATGAGGGAAATCTGACGGAAGAATTTCATGAAACTCTGCCCCCATCAGAACAATACATAGACTCTGCTCATGCAACATCTGTGCTGTTGAACAACGGCATACCCTACGCAGATCGTCAATGGGTGTGCTTGCCAAATCAAAACAACGCTAAGAAGTATGTCGGGGTAATGACGCTGACTCAAAAGCCAGAAGCATTTGCTGACACAGCCACTCAAGTACGTTTTCTGTGGAATATTTTTGCTCGTGACATCATCCACGACATAGAAGTAATCACAGAAATTAGCCCAGCCGACCAGAAAATGACTAGGCTAACTCAGCAATTGATTACTCGGCGATCGCGCAATGCCGAAATGAGTGCAAGTAAGAAGACCATCGACGTAGCAGCCCAGATTAATACTGAATGGTCTGTAAACGCTCAGAAACAGCTTTACACAGGTGATGTGCCTTTGAACGTGGCACTGGTTGTCTTAATTTATCGTAATAGCATCGAAGAAATTGACGACGCTTGCAGATTAATTGCAGGTTATGTGAATCAACCAACTGAGTTAACCCGTGAAACTCAATACGCTTGGTTAATTTGGCTAGAAACCTTGTTGTTGAGGCAGAAACCACAATTAACAAGTCCATACAACAGACGAGTAGCATTTTTCGCTAGTGAAGTAATTGGGTTAACGCCTGCCATGCAAACAGCCTCTTTTGATACACAAGGGTTTGAATTGATTGCTGATGAGGGACATTCACCAGTCAATATTAATTTGTCCCAAACTAAAAACATGATGGTGATTGGGACAACTGGAAGTGGCAAGTCAGTTTTAGTCTCATCTATCATTGCCGAGTGCTTGGCTTTGGGCATGTCCATTTTGATGATAGATTTGCCTAACGATGACGGAAGTGGAACATTCGGGGATTTTACACCCTACTATAACGGTTTCTACTTTGATATTTCCAAGCAATCAAATAATCTTGTTCAACCATTAGACTTGTCAAAAATCCCCAAAGAGCAAAGAGAAGATAGGGTAAAAGCGCATCGCAACGATGTAAACCTTATAGTCTTACAGCTGGTTTTAGGTTCACAACAGTTCGACGGTTTTCTCGCTCAAACAATTGAATCTCTCATCCCGTTGGGAACAAAGGCATTTTACGATAATCCAGACATTCAGCGCCGTTTTGATCAGGCAAAGCAAGCAGGAATAGGTTCAGCCGCTTGGGCGAACACTCCGACTCTAGTTGATATGGAACGTTTTTTTTGTGCTGATTGCATTGATTTGGGCTATGAAGATGAAAATGTTGATAAAGCGTTGAATTATATCCGCTTACGGCTTCAATATTGGCGGTCGAGTTCAATCGGTGACGCAATTTGCAAACCCTCAACTTTTGATACTGACTCAAAGTTAATCACCTTTGCGCTGACCAATCTGCAATCAGGTAAAGATGCTGAGGTGTTCGGGATGAGCGCATATATCGCAGCTTCCCGCCAATCCCTTTCCTCGCCCAATAGCGTGTTTTTCATGGATGAAGCAAGCGTACTGTTGCGCTTTCCTGCTTTATCTCGGTTGGTAGGACGTAAATGCGCGACTGCTAGAAAATCTGGCTGTCGGATTATCCTGGCTGCTCAAGATGTTATCTCTATTGCTAAATCTGAAGCAGGCGAGCAAATATTACAGAATATGCCTCTAAGATTGATTGGGCGAATCGTTCCAGGAGCAGCTTGTAGTTTTTCTGAAATGCTTGGCATCCCCAGAGAAATCATCTCCCAAAACGAAACCTTCACCCCAAATATCCAGCAGTTGTATACGTTGTGGCTGCTGGACTACAACAACAAATATATTAGATGTCGCTATTATCCCTCCTATCCCCTGCTGGCTTTAGTTGCCAATAGCCGAGAGGAGCAGAGAACACGCGATCGCTTTAAAGAAATTCACAAAAATAAGTTTGAATGGGTGGCAGAATTTTCTAGGTATTATGTCGATTGCATTCAGCAAGGTAAACCACTATGAAAACTCTATCCACAATCATTCAAAACAAGATTCTGTTAGGGATATTAGCCGCAGTTACATCTATAGGAGGTTTTTTAGTTTGGCAGCATAACAAACAGGAGTATGAAAAGTTCCTAGCCGACAGGGAAGAAGCTTGTAAAGTTGATTTATCTAGTGGAGAAGTTTATGTTGGGCGAAGCCGTAGCCTTAAACTTTTAAGATATAACAAGATAGCAAATCCGAACTTACAAAAACCAGGAATTAATTCGGAATTTAAAAAAGATGAAATATATGTACTTCTAAAAACAAAACCAGACTATTTAATTCCTCCAACTATATCTAACTATGAAACTTCATTTTTTAAAAGTTTGTCTACTGTTCATGATTATGCACCAGAACCATTATTAGTAACGGGAATATCTATAGATGTTCCGAAAAGACAAGCTTTAGTTTCTTCTAGTTGTTCAAAAACACCTTTTACAGTACCCTTGGAGAATTTGTATGCGACCTATCAAACGAGTGATACTGACAACCCTCTTGGCTTCCCAAATTTTCTTAATTAGTATTCCAGTCAAAGCCCAAACATCATCAGACCCAAATGCTGTTGTAGTTGATACTGTTAAATCCAATGAATCCAACAATGTAAATCCAGCAAAAAAACGCCAAAAGACTTTTTTGGAAAATACATTAGACTTATACATCAAAGGACAAAAGTATTTAACAAAAGCACGAAAATACCTCGATCTTGATTTGAAAAAGTTCAGTATCAAATGGGGGGGCGTTAATACTGAACTAGGAAAAGCTATTGCTCAAGCTATCAAAGATGGCAATAAAGATCCCTATAAAACTGGAGATAGCATTAATGATGCTGTTGCCAATCAATCAGATTCAGAATTAATTAATACTAATTCCAGAATCCAAGGAGAAAATGCTGAGAAAGAGATACATCAGTTATACACTCGCGCACAATCTCAAGCCTTTTTGGGAGCCGAGGGGCAGAAAAATCAAGCCGACTCCGCAGAAATTTCTGATACTGCTGTAACGGATTCCTTACAACAAGCTGAAGCTGCTCAAAAAGATGTTGTAACTCAAGACATCCTTAAGAAGATGGCTGTTCAAAACTTACAAACAGTCATGATTACAAAATCACTTCATGGCGAAGCTCAACAACAAACACAACTTCTAGCAACTACAAACATGAACCTCGCTGATATATCCGAACAAATGAGTGACGAGGAGAGGAAGAGACAGGCAGAATCAGCAGCCACCTCAAGAGAAATATTACGTGCTGGGGCTGCTTCAGATGCCTTTTGGGAAAACCAATAAATTAAGTCGGAGGTCGGAGGTCGGAAGTCGGAAGTAAAAGAATGTCAGTCGAAATTAAATGTTTACATCTTTATCTTTTTTATCTTTGATTCTGGCTCAATCAAGTGGACAAAAGCCAGGACAGAATACAGGAGTAACAGCTGCCAGAGAAATTGTTGAAGGTGCTGAACAAGGCTCAGAGTTGATTGTCAATGCCTTCAAACAAGATTGGTTGGATTTTGCAAATGGTCAAAGCGCAGTTTATTTAGCAGTTGTATCAGTATCGATGTTAATTGCTGTAGTTTTAGTCAGTTTTTGGTCACTAGGTTGGTACAGGCAAATTAGTGAGGAGGGTTTTTCACATAACGTTATCAGCGAAATGGTTTTTCCACTGATAGTAATTTTGCTCCTTTCTAATAATGGAGCAATGATGGCTAATTTAACATTAGGACTGAGGACTGTAACAGTTAAGTTGAATAGCAGTATTTTAGCTATCACTAAGAATGGAGTTACACTCAAAGATGCTATACGCAATGTCAACTTAGATCAAAGCTTTGTTCTGGCTGCACAAACTAGAATTGCTGAATGCGACAAATTACCAACATCAAAGACCGACGAACAAAAAAATACGACTAATCCACGTCAACAATGTATCGATAAAACCATTCAACAGATACAAGCAGAAGCTCAAAAAACCAGAAAAAGAAGAGGATTAAGTTCTGGGAGTGGTAGTTGGAATCCTCTCGATATGGGTGGAGAAATGGTAAACAATGCCATACAAGGGTTTGTTTATATCATCCTGAGTGGATTATCAGTAGGATTTCAATACATCATTCAACTATCTTTCTTGCTAGTAGCCTATGTAGCACCTATATTTTTAGTTCTTTCTTTGTTGCCTGTGGGTGCTAAACCTATCTATGCTTGGCTATCGGGATGGTTAGGATTAACTTTAGTGCTGGTTTCATATTCAATCATTGTGGGAATAGTTGCAAGTTCAATTGTGAACCAACCTTCAACTAATCCTTTATTGACACAGCTAATGCAAGCAATATTCTCACCTTTGCTTGCTGTGGCAATAGGGACAGGTGGAGGAATGTCGGTATTTACAGCTTTTACCAGTGGTGTGAAGTTCTCTGTAGGCTTGAGAAGATAATGCGATTACTTGAAAGAAAAGAGCTAAATCTAACTCCACTTTTTTTGATAGGTAACTCCATTGTACTAACGCTCTTACTATTAATAGAGTTAGTAAACTTTCTGAACATGGGGAAAATTGCTAACTCGAAAACACCGACATTAGTAGAGTTAAGCGACGGAGAATCTATTAGAGTTTCTGCACTGAGTAACTCGGAGCGATCGCCCCAAGCCATCACATATTTTATTGGGCGGACAATGACGGGGTTACTTAGTTGGAATGCTGTACCCAAAGTCAGCACTGAAGAAAACGTAGATGCAACTAAAAAGTTAAAACTTGATTCAGGCGTACAAGCAGGTAGTCACAAAATTACTACTAACGTCTGGGCTACAGGATTCGCTTTATCAGAGGACTTTCGCGCTCCATTTCTCCAGGAGATAGGCAACCTTACTCCACCAGATGTTTTTAATGGTTCAACTCAATCAATTTTAAAAGTGAGTTTACTTAGTGAACCTAAAAAACTAAGAAAAGGTGAGTGGTCTATAGATATGGTTGCCGAAATTATTGTTTTTCAAAACAGCGATATGGTAGGCGCTCCTATCAGCTTCAATAAAACTATTTTTGTGAGAGCGATAGACACACCTACATTACCTAATGTCTCATCTGATTTTCAACAAACAGCTTATCGCGTGCGAAAGGCTGGTTTAGAAATTTATAAAATTCAAGATTTAGATTTATGACACAAATACAAGAGTCTCCACCAAAAGAAAACACGGGAACAGAGGAATTAGTACAGGAAGCAGCCAGAAACGAAGAATCACCTACTGCCTCTTTCGATAAAAAGAATTTTGCTGCGATGAATGGGGTGAATATTGAAATTAATGCAGTAGCTAATCAACAACAGGAAGTTCCACAGCCAGAAGAAATTATAACTACTCGCACAGTTTCACAAAATCCAGTCTTAAAAATGGCTGTAATTGGTGGGGGAATTCTGATTTTCATCATGCTCATTGGTGGTGTAATTAGTGGTTCGATGAATGCCTTAAATTTGGCTACCACTAAACAAATAGAACCAGTTAAGTCTCTTGAGGTTGTAGAATCACCGGAAATCAAGGACGAAACAGGGCAAACCAAAACAGCCTTAGCTTTAACCAGTCAGAATGTAGAATTAAAAAAACTCCGCGATTTAAAAGCTACGCCAGAAGCTACAGCAACCCCAACCCCAAGCCCAATATCTAAACCTGTGGCTGTAACAGCTGCACCAACACCTACAACGCCTATACAGCGCACACAACCAATATCAGTCCCAAGAAATCCGACTCCACCCCCACCTCGCAGAATCAATACACCTACCACGCGCCCATCAGTTGTTGCACCAGTTAGAGAGTCTCAGTCTCAGCCACGAGTTACAAAAGCAGTAAGTATTGCTCCTGTCAAAACTCAAAAAACTCAACAATTAGACCCCATGCAACAATGGCTGGCGGCATCTAATATAGGCAGCTTCAGCGCAAATAGTAATAGTACAAATGAGCGTATATCTGATGAATTGTCAGAAAATGAAGGAATAGAAGGTGGTATCACCAAACCTACATCTACATCTAACGTCAACGCTTCAAAAAATACTAATAAACAAACTCAAGAGGAAGAATCTGAAAATGTTGATGTTGATTATGGTCGAGCGCGTGTTTTAGTTGGTACTCGTGCAGTCGGTCGGTTAGAAACTCCTGTAGTTTGGACTAGCACTACTGAAAATCAATCCAATCAAAACTACTTAGTTCAGTTAACTCAACCACTCAAAGCCGCAGACGGTAGTGAAGCATTACCAAAAGGTTCTTACATAGTGGCTGTTGTTTATGGAGGGAGCCAATCTCAATATATTCAATTACAAGCTGTTTCAGCACTAATTAATACTAATGGAAACACAGAAGAAAAGAGTTTACCTCCTGGAGCAGTTTTAATATTAGCTAAAAATGGCAGCCTCTTAAAGGCTGAATCTCGTAAAGGTAGCGATTTAGGGAGAACAGTTTTCTCATCAGTACTAGCTGGAGTAGCAAAAGCCGCTCAAATCCAAAATAATCCTACTAGTCAAATTACTACTAGTTCATATGGTTATTCATCCAGTACTACAACTAATGATAGTAAAGACTTAGTGGCAGGTTTCGCTGAAGGAACATTAGGTGAAATAGTACGGGGAATTCAAACAAATAATCAACGGCAGGCTCAACAACTTCAAGACTCAGATAAAGTGTTTGTGATTGAAGCAGGTAAAAGTTTACAAATCTTTGTTAATCAATCAATTAATCTCTAAAAATTTATGTATCAACTTGCTAATATATTAAAATACTTGCAGAAATCTGGTAAAGAGAGAAGAGTCAAATCTCCCAGTACAAACTTTTCTCTTTATCTTTTTATCTTCGAGCGTTGTCTAAATAAAAATGTTTTGATTGCTTTCATATTTTTGAAAGTATTAATATTGAATCCGGCTTTCAATGCTTTAGCAATTCCCGCTCGTGTAGTTTTCTCAATAGATGCCCAAAATTTGAATTCAAAAGGAATTGACTTAAAAGTTTGGTCAGGCTACGGGTTGACTATAAATTTTATTCCAACAGGGGAAGTAATCAAACAAGTTTGGATTGGCGATCCTTCTAGGATTGGGTTTACTTCCAATGGAGATTTATGTTCTAAATCCAATTCAAATAATGAAAGTAGTGAGTGTACCAATACAGGAGCAACAGTTTTATTCTTACGCCAAATCAAGCCTGTTAATTTTCCTCACATGACTAGCAGTGCAGACGGTAGTACACAAATTACTGTTATCACTAATGGCCCTGATGGACATAAACAATATCAATTTAAGTTGATTCCTGCTACAGGACAACCTGCATACACTAGCCTTGTGATTAAACCTGACTCAGAAAGACCAGCACCCCTTTTAACAGCTAGAGTGCAGCCAGCAGTAACAACTAAAAAATCATCTGCGACTCAACAAACACTAACCCCTGTTAAGAAGCAAAATGTCACTGTTACAAGTACACCTCCTGCTTTGACGCTGACTATAGGCAACACTCTTCAAAGAAGTGATGCTAATGCCCTAGCTTATGGATTAGCGATCGCAAGGCAAAAAGAAATAATTAAGCCGGGTTCAACAAATTGGAGAAAAGCTCAAGACGCGATCAGGCTATTACGTCGAGGTAAAAGCAGAGATAAAGCGCTTGCTTTGAGTCGTATGCCATCTGAACTTTTTGAGAAGTTAATCAACTGGGGTCAAACCAATTCGCAATTTCAAGAGCGCAATTCGCAATTGTAATCAGTGTTCGCTCTGAACCCACCGCATTCAATTCAAAAAAAAGTAAAGCGCAATGATGGATTTCAAAAATGTCTTCTTGATAGTTTCTACAACGACTGTGGTTGTAAACCCACTGACCGCGATCGCGCAGACCCCAACGGTAGTACCAACAATACCATTAGAACAGGGAGAGCGCCGGGGTACTGCCCCTGATTGGTCAAAGATAACTTGGGCGATGCTGCCAGCACTTCAAAGCGCTGGCTATCTTAAAGTGTCGAAAGAGTTTGTACCAAAATTAGGTTACGATCCATCTCGCTCATGGAATGCTGGGCAAAAATCAGATTCGGTTGTCATGCTTGGTGATGCTGACGATGCATTTAAATTCGGAGACTTTACTTTAGACGATATAGCTAAGATTGCTCCTGCCAGCAATCAAAATCAAGACCCAACACTAAAAGACGTAGGCTTTGTCAAATGGCAGACGACGGCATCATTAGTCAAGGCGATTCCATCTGTGGGCAATCTGCGAGTTACGCAGGTAAAACCGATTTTGGCAGTATTGGGCAAAAAAGGTTATCTGCCTAGTTCATGTCGTAGTAGGACGATCGCTCAATGTTTAAAGACAAATCCCCAAGGTGGGAAACGCCCTCTGGGTGATATTGATTTAAGTAAGTATTCGACTAAATCAATTCCTGGTTTAGAACAAACTCAGATTCGTCAGTTTCAGCAATGGCAGCGCACTTATATTAATCAAGTTCCAGGACTCAATCAGGTTCCCTTCGACAAGATGCCCCAGCCGATTAACTCTGGTACTGCCTTTGTTGGCATTGTTTCAGTAGTATTTGGGGAATCTGAAAGAGGTCAACAGACAGTAGGTGACAATTACTTTATCTCTGGCAGTGTTGTGCGGGGCGATCGCACTATTTCTAAAGCTTGTGAAGTTGATAAAGAATGCTCCTACCTGGAGTTAGGTGACTTTGCTGGAGAGAATGGCCCATTGTATGGAAAGCGCTGGGCATCTGGCTCATCTCAGCAGGTCAAAGGTGGCTATGGATTTTTAGCTGGAGTTAACGGGGGTAAGGAACCAACAGGGCGACTCGTGTATGGCAATGCATTCAAGGTCGCAATGACTGGAGCAAGCGAATCAACCGGAACTGCTGACTTTGGCTTATTCTTCAGAATTTGTATGCGTCCACCGTTCATGCAAAAGAGCTGTACGCCATACTTTATTGGGCCTGTACCTTGGATGTCTGTAAGAGAGAATGATTTGGTCATCGTCGGGACAGGGCAATGACAAAAACTACCGTTACTGAAGTAAATCCTAATCAATTTATTCCACCAGGGCTGGAGTCCGCACTGGTTTCACCAGCAGGATTAGGATTGCTTGCTTGTGGTGCAGTCATTGTTATGGCTAAATACATTGATGCCAAAGGGGGAAAAGCGAAACTAGCGACAGCCCGATGGGGCGGTAGGGCTGAAAAAAAGGCCGCTCGTAAACTGGCCTGCAAACAGATGCGTGAGCGCAAGCATAATCGTGTGGCTCTATATGTTGGCACACCTAAAAATACTAAGGTTGAAGTTCTGAAAAATAAGAGAATCACTTATATTCCCGAAGATCAAAAAATTCTTTATTTACCTGATGTACAAAGAGGTGTTTTGGTTAGTGGTGGGGCTGGTAGTGGAAAAACTTTTTCAATGATTAATCCTTTGGCACGGTCAGCAATCGATCAGGGTCTACCACTAATAGTTTACGATTTCAAATATTGCCAACAAGAATCACCTACGCAATCCAAAGGGCAAACTCCTAAATTAGCGGGATATGCAGCCGAACGAGGTTACAAAGTTACAGTTTTAGCTCCTGGATTTATTGAATCAGCGATCGCAAATCCGATTGATTTTCTTTCTAGCGAAACAGACGCAGAGATGGCGCGGCAGTTAGCGATCGTTCTTAACCGCAATTTCAAGCTGAACAGTGGTGACAATGATAGTGGTTTCTTCTCCAACGCGGGAGATCAATTAGCGCAAGCAATTTTTATGTTAGTACGCGCAACGCGTTACCCAGACGTGATGATGTGCCAAGCAATTCTCGGTTTACCAGGACTGATTGAAAGGCTTCAGCAAGCAAAGCTAAATATTTGGGTAAAGCAATCTTTTACACAATTTTTGTCAGTCGCTGGTAGCCCGGAGACAGCAGCCTCGATAGCAGGTACTGCTAGCGGTTTATTTACCAGATTTATGGTTCCATCTACGCTTGCTGCATTTTGTGGAAAAACAAATATTCCACTGGATTTAAAAGGGCGGCAGATGGTTGTCTTTGGCTTAGATAAAGAAAAAAGAGACGTAATTAGTCCGCTTTTAGTATCAATATTGCATCTTCTGGTTAGCAGGAATGTTGCCAAAAAACGTACAGAACCTTTAGTTTTATTATTAGATGAATTGCCTACTTTATATTTACCTGCTTTAGTGGATTGGTTGAACCAAAATAGAGAAGACGGTTTGGTTTCAATCTTAGGATTACAAAATTTATCGCAACTTGAAGAAGCGTATGGAGAAAAAATTACTAATGCCATCTTTGGTGGATGTGCTACAAAAGCGTTATTTAATCCACAAGATGATGTAGCAGCAGAGCGATTTAGTAAATTTTTAGATAAAGAAGAAATTAAATATAAACAGCGTTCTCGTTCTTCAGGAGGAAAAGGAGGAGCAAGTGTTTCTAACTCTGACCAAAACAATACTCGTCCATTATTTGAAATCAGCCAATTTAATACTTTACCAGAAGGAAAAGCAGTAATTATTAATCCTGGCTTTCGTTCTCGTGGGCAAATAGGTTTACCTATTTTGCAAAAAATCAACATACCAAAGTATGATGAAAAAGCTGAACTTGAGAGTTTAAAGGCTTGGTATGAAATACAAAAAACGCTCAAAGAAAATTCATCTGTTGTAGAACCAACAGATGAAGAAATGGAACTGCGAACTTTAGAAGCAGAAAGATTGTTACCTCTAGCAGATAAATATGCTAAAGGAATAAAAAAGTTTAAAAACCTTTAGGAGTTTATTTATGAGTTGGAAAGATTTTCCTCTTTCGGATTATCAGCTCCAAGTGATTTCCAAATTACCACTGGAAATAGCAGCTTTAGCTGATAAGTACCCATCAGATATTTTTAATGCTGCTGAATATTGCGATCGCCCACCTTTCCCTGATGGTTATATTCCTCACTTTATCGAAATTTATTATCGGGAAGATGCAGATAATTCTGATGTACTGATAATTGATGGCGTTATTAAAGATTACAAAATCTCTGATGAAGCTCACACAAAAGACCAATTTATTGGAATGCAAATTGATGATGAATGGGCATATATTCAAATAGAAGGTCGAGTAATTCTTAATAGATTAGGCGGTTTAATTCTGCCTAATGTACTTGCTGATTCTGCAACATTAATTAACTCAGTTATGAGAGGTTAAAAATATGATCGATCCATCTGATGCTAAGGAAATACAGAAAGATTACCTGGAAACCCTAGAGAGTATAATAGAAAGAGTTCTACGCCAATCTGAAGAGAAAGGCTATAAGCCAGATAATAAGGTATCGATATCAATCTTTTTTGGCTCTAGAAAAGTTTATGAACAAGTAGTAGGAGAAAAAGCCAATTTTAGCACAATCAACGCAAAACAGGTAGAAGCTTTAAAACAGGCGATAAATGACCCTCAAAGCGTCAAAGGTTCTTTTGCTATCAAAATTGGTCAAGAAAAAGTCTTTCATGTTAAAGATGGACAAGTATTAGTAGATAAACTAGGGTTGACCAACTCCCAGATTCAAGATAATAAACTGGCTGCCAATCAGCAGAATCACAGTGTAGAGAACCTACAAAAACAAGTTGAGAATTTACAGAAACAGGTAGAGCAACAGCAAAAGCTGATTGATAATCTAAAGAATCAGCCACAAACTCAAGAAACTTTAACTGAGTTAGTTAATCAAATTCAAGAGTTATCTAGGTCATTAGATAATCAGCAAAAGTTAATTGAGAATACCCAGCAAGGATTACAGAAAATTACTGAAAGCCAAAACGCTAGACCAGTAAATTCTCGGCTTCAAAATTGGATAGGTACTATTGAAAATAAAGTAAAACAAGTATCCAAAGCTGCATTTGAGCAAATAAAAACAGCAGTTACACCTGAAATTGCTAAGCTACATTCTCAGATGTCAAAACAAGCTGAGGAGCTAAAAAGTCACATCAATCAACAAATTAATCATGTCAAAGATGAGTTATCTAAAAAATTAGATGATGTGATGTTAGCTGCTGATACTAAAATCAATAGCACCCTTTATGATGTTAATCAAAAAATAGAGAATGTTCGCTCTAATATAGATGCTAATGTCAGAGCTACTAAGGGTAAAGCCATTGAAGCAGGGGTAAATGCTATGCTCCATCTGTTTGGCGATAGGCGTAGTAATGGCTCAGTTGTTTTTGAAAGTAAAAACTTTAACTTTGAACAGGTTGATAACAAAGTTACTGTTAAAGCTAAAGATGGCAGACAGGTTTTAAAAGATGGAATCTTAACCCTTGATGCTTTAGATTCAGAAGTAGAACTGCTTGAACAAGTACAGTCAGGTGTTGATGAGTATTTGTCCGATTCTCGTTTTGAGTCTCAATCTTTGTCTCAATCCAGAGGCGCAAAACGCTAAACAGGTAAGAGGTATTAATGACACATTACTACATAGTTGTAGCAGGTGGACATCAAATTGATAGCTATGATGAAAACCAAAAGTGGTATATAAAACCTCAAGGTTATACAAATTTAAATATCCAGTTGGGCTATGATGCAGAGTTTGTTGGCTATTGGTTAACTATCGAAGACTATAATTGTCCGGCTCTGGAACTAAAAGATTACATCTTTCACAATGTTAGAGATGTCCCAGAAATTCGGATGAGTTTCGCACATATCGAGCAAAAATTAGCCCAGTTTAATGTCCAAATTCCATATCAACTTGCAATGCAGCTTGTACTAGATGGGATTGAGCAAGGCTACTTACTCTATACAAATCAAAATCCACACGAAAAATTGAGAGACTTTGAGGCTTTTTACCAACGCAATCTAGTTTCCTGCCCCAAGGTCTGGAAAGGTGAAAGGTTGTCTGTGGTTTGGAAACCTACTTAAAGTCTGAATTTGTTGTGTGCTGCCTGTTGTCTCGCTTCTGTTGCTAGTGTCAAACGTTCTAAAGTGCATGTTTTTCCGTCCTTAAGAACCTTACGCAGTATCTTCATCTTCTGTGTCTGCGCCTGTTCATCGGGTTCTTGTTCAAAGTAATCAGCGACATACTCGACTAAGGCACATAACTGCTCATCATCTAATTGATCTACTTCCTGGCTGATTGTTTCTTCTAACTCAATATCTTCTCGATTGGCTGGTTGTGGCACAAGAACTAGCGATTGTGCAAAGTTAATTCTTAAAAGTTGAGCCTGCTGTTGCCATCTCTGTATTAGCTCCTCTGGTGAAACTTCCTTTTTACGCTGGCGGGTTATGCTCCAAGCTTTTTCTCTCTGCCACAAACTAGATTCTGCTCCTGTTATCTGCAAGATTTGTTGTCGTCGCTTTGAGAACTCTTTGAGATCCCTATCCGTAAATCCCTGAATCTCAAACTGACTGTGCTGTTTGTGTTCAATCTTGTACCCTAGCCCTTCTACCTCCATTGAGAGAAAGTTTTGATATGCCATGCCGATAGATTTCTTGTTAGCGAAAATCTCGTCATTGCAAAGACTCTGCCATTTACCGTTAGGTGCTTGTGTGGCGTTCATGATTAAGCAATGGCTATGTAAATGGGGGTCTTGCTCCCTACTTTCAATGTGGTTGAAGGTTGCCACAATCAAGTTATCTGTTGCTACACGCTTTTGCTTACCAAACTCTCTTACCCGTGTCTGTGTAAATACTTGTTCTATTAGGTTTAAAACCTTGCTCACGGATTTTTGGTGGCTTTCAATTAACCTGCGATCGCTAACTAGACCGATTAAGCTGACGCTCTTAGGTGCAGAAAAAGTACAGTCTAGCGCTGCTCTGCGTTTTGAGGGATCTAAAGTTTTTGCATTCAATTGCTCTGTTCCATCTGGCGATCGCCCATTAGCTACATGAGAAAATGCCCTTTCATCGTCAATCGTTCCCACAAGTTTTAATTTCTCTGCTCCTCTACCATGCCAACGTGATTCTCCTTTTTGTTGTGGCCCTTTCAAAAAGTACTCTACTGCGGTTGAAGAAGAAATATTTTTGGCGGTCAGCATTGTTTGGTTTAATTCCCCTTCCTATCATGCCTTTTTACCAGTATCAGAAATATAGCAAATTCCTCTCAAAAAATTGAGCGTAATGTGCGGCATCTTTTGGGGAATATAAATAATAAATAACTTTGGGAGAAATTGGGAAATGTTGGGATTAGTTGGGATATATTGGGAAACTTTGGGAGGACTTTAGCTTATTAATAATTCAGTCAATTAACTTTATTTAGGATGTTGAAATTTGGAAAATATTGGGAATGATTGGGATTGATTGGAAAATATTGGGATTAATTGGGAATTGTTGGGAAATTTTGGGATATTCATCTTTTGTTCAGCAGTTTATTGCCATAAAATCAATAATTTTCAGTAAAACAAAATCAAATTGATGCTGAAATCCTTGAAAATTCGTTCTCATGATGATTATCAAAAATCTTTGGCAATTACGACTCTAAAAATAAAAAGGTAACTACTGATGTATTTATTGCTTGCTCTCGATCCTGGAACATCCTTGACTAAAATGATTTATCGTATCCTTTCTTCTATTCCTTACAAGCCGGAACTGTTTTGTATGGAGCCAGAGCTAATTAGTGTTACCAAAGAATCAATAGATTTGTATGAGTCAGGTAAGATTAATAGCCCTAGCCCAGAAAATGAATCTTGGATTGAATTAGAGCAAGAATACTATGCAGTAGGGTTTCTCGCACAAAAACATTTTGAGGCACGGATTAAATTATCAGAGTTGAAGTATGAGAATGCAATTCCCAAAGTACTGGCAGCCGTGGGAGCGATCGCCCTTCGTGAAGGACTAGGTAATAACTTTAAACTAGGCTTGGCGTTGTTATTGCCATACGGAGAGTGGGAAGATAGAGAGCGCTTAGAGAGAGGATTAACAGCCGCTTTATCTAACTTCTGCTTTCGTGGTCAGCAGTTTTCTATCTGTTTGGAGTGCTTTGAGTGTAAACCTGAAGGCGGGGGATTGATGCTGACACGTAGTAAAAAACTTGGGGCTGACTTTAATCTGCTACATATAGCGGTGTTAATGTTCGGATTTCGGGATATATCAGTTGTCTTGTTCGAGCGAGGCTTATCATCTGGAAGGACAGAAAATTTAGGATTGGCTTGGATGCTTGAACGAATTAAAAACCGAACTTCTGGACAAAATTTACAAGGTTTATTGTTAGCAATTCATCAATCAGGGTCAACAATAAAACAGAAATACTTTAAATCTTTAGCTAGAAGTAGAAAAGCTGAGTTTCAAGCTGATGAAATTACTCAAATTATGGAAGTATCAGCCATGATTCGGAAAGAATATTGCAATAAAGTTGCTGATTGGTTAAAAAGTAGCGTTCCTAGTAATGTTGATTTAGTAATTATTGGTGGTGGTACAGCTGAGTATTTAAGCAGTGAGCTAAAAGCTTTATTTAGCAATGCTCAAATTTCTTGGGCAGCTGAATTAGAAGAGGATGTTAGACAGGCTTTTAATTTACCTCCTCAAAAAGATGCGCTCTGTATACGTATGACAGATGTTTATGGGCTATTTAGATACTTACAAAGCCAAGTAGTTTATCCACCTGTTTTAACTTCAACAATCACAAAGGAATTATAAAATGTTATTAGATTTAGAATTTCGCTTAAGAAGTAGAACATTAAAAGGAAGTCCTGAAGAAATTGTAATGAGCTACTTAAATTCTAAAAAGACTCTTTATCCTGCAAAAGATATGGTAATGATTGCAATCCTAAGTTACTGGTTGCCATTGGCTTATCAAGTAGTTGATGAAGTAGTGAAAGAAGATTTAGAGAGTTATATTCGTGATTCAATATATCGTTTAAAACTTCACCAACAGTATTTACGGCGAATGTTGGGGGAAGAAATGACAACCGAAGAAGAAAACTTGGATTTAGCTCAAATGTTACAGAGTCCATTAACTTCACTTAACAATTTGACAGTCATGCAATCTTCCAATGCTCACCTAAATGCAATGCCTGAAAATCAAACAGCATCCTCTATTAACAAAGTAGATAGTAATTCTTTCAATACAGAAATTTTGAAAGAAGAATGGTTTGATCCTTTCAAAAATCGATGAGCAATAAATTTTAAAAATAAAATTTAGCTCAACTATTTCAGTGATTAAATTGTAAATGATTTGATGAGGAATAAAGCATGTATAAGTCGTTAGAGCTTTTTGAAAATTTATCACCTGAAGAAATTACACGGATTTTACTTCTGAGTAGTATTACAGAAAAAGAAAATTACACCGAAATTGAAGCAGATCGCTTTCATAAATGTCAAGAATTAATTCAACAGAATAAAACTGATGAAGAGATAACTGATTTACTAAGCCAAGATTTGGTTTCAGCATCTGAAGCTACTCCAAACTTTAACTTTCAAGCTTCTAAACCGAAAAATTCTAAAAAACTAGAAAAATCAAAAGATATTTCTCAATTGCTTCTTTGGTCATGTAAAAAATTAAATGCTAAAATTTCCCTGACTGAAGCTATCAATATTTTGCAGTTTTGTGGGCTTCAAGAGCAAGATGAATACAATTCAGCCGAGTGCGATCGCTTTCTAGAAGCAAGCGGTTTTATTAAGCGTCAAGAGAAGACTTTTGAGGAGCTTAGAATTTATTATGGAGTACAGCCTACATCAGAAACAGAGGCAGAGAATGATATTGATTTTGAGTTAACAACTAATGAAACAGTAGAATTATTAAGTGATGCTGGACAAGAATTGTTTGAGGAAATGATGCATCAAAAGGCAAAAGGTGATGCTTCATTAGCCCCTGTTTTATATTTAAAGTATCTTGCTCAAGAAATGGGTTCGCCAGAGTATCAGAGTGCCTGGAAGCAAATGGAGGAAGCGCTAAAAGCTAAATTTTTGGGAAAGATTCAAAACCGCTTCAAGAGCAAATTCCCTCTTGGTTCGGCACCGCAGACGCTTCCAGAGCGACCATTGCCCTCGAACAATTTGCCATTAACATCGGAGAATGGGTCAATAGTCGAATAGAAGAAGAACGGCGAACTATTCAAGTTCAAGTAGATAAAGCCTCAGATGTTAAAGCTGTGCAGTTGACTGCTCAAAAGCTCAAAAAATTAGAAACATGGTTGGAAGCACAAAGAGAAAAGAAAAAACTTCGAGAGAAACGAATAGATGATATAAAGCAAGTTTTATTATGGCTAGGTGGGTGGATTGGATCGGGCTGGAAAGGAACCGTATTTTACCTGATCTGTACAATTGCAGCCGGAGTATGTGGGGTTACTTTGGGAATTAACACTCCTACTAACATTCCCTGCCCTAACAAAAAAAGCTTGTGCTATCAGTTGCGTCTTAATAAATCACAAGTACTTTTACCTGAAGAAATAGACCAAGTTTTACAGAAATATGGTTTACCAGAAAAGAAAAATCAAAGTAAATCAAAATCTTTAAATAAAAAGTTGAAATAAGTCTAGATTATAGCTTATTAAATTTTATATTTTTACTTGGTCATAGTACACACACTCATCATAAAAAGAGAGTAGTTAATAATTACTACCCTCTTTATTTATTAGTAACGACTAAAAATATAAACTTTATTATAACTCTCCTCTACTGAATAGTAAGAATCAATGAACCAATCACGGGCTATTGCTTCTAGGTTGAGATAGAAACTAGGAATTCCCATTTCTTCTAATTTTTTAAACACTCCCTGTTCTTCAAGCTGTGTATAAACAAAATCTTCTTCGCTTTTATATTCTCCATAATAATGTTCTTGAAATTCTTCTACACTAGCTAAGGTACTATCGTAGTTATAATAAGCGGCGTAAGCTTCTCCATGTTCAGAAAGCATCTGAGCCAGTTCAGCTAATTTCTCTATGTCTTCATACTCACTGATATAAATACCGTGCCAATTTTGATAATCATGGATTGCGTATTCTTCGCAAGCTTCATAATTAGAGCAAGGCGACCAAGACAATATCCACTCAATGTCTTCTCTAATAGCCTCTACATCTTGTGTACAGTCAATCCATAACCCATGTAATATCCCATTATTATACGCAGAAAGACAAGCAATATAAATTTGAGGCGCATCATCATCTTGGCATTCCCTCTCACGTTTTGGGAATGGAAGCAAGCAACTCGCACCCTCAACCATTGGTAAATCGACTCCAGCCAAACTAATGGCTAAATCTACCGCCCGTTGTTCCTGAAGAGGAACCAATAAAGCATTTTTTTCAAGATGACAGTTATAAACTTGTTCAGCAACCAACTGAGCATCTAATTCTGAACGAAATATCAATGTATTGGTAAAAGAATCCATGTGCTATGTCCTTTGAAAATATCCTTGTTTGAAGCGAGAGGGACAAAATTCAAATGAGCAGGGGAGGGTTTAGCTCCCCTTGGTGATTAGAAAGGAGTGTGACCAGTCTTTAGTGTGTAGTTGAGATAGCCTAGCCAGTAGTCGCCGGAGTTGGTTTGAGGAGGTAAGCCGATGGCCGCGTCAAATTCGCCGTCGCAATAGCCTAGAGGCTGAAATTGCGTTTGGGTTTGGGTTTGAGTCTTGATTTGAGCTAACATACGAACATCCTTTTATTTTGAGGCGGGTTGAAACCCGCTTTTTTCTAACCTGTTAATATAATAATTTAACAAGTTATTATTGTAAATAACTTGTTGAACCTTTTTTAGATTTTATAACCAGTTAATCCAAGAGAAATAAAAGGTTTGTGGGCAGAGTGCGAAGCAGAGACAGTATAGAGGCTGAAAGCCGCTAAAAATATGGCTAATCTAAAGCAGATAGCAAGCGATCACCTGTCCTCCACCGCTACAATGCCCCACAGCAGCCCTCAATGAGCAGTAGCAGTACATTCATGAAAAGTGATGTAAAGGATTCTAGTAGTCAGCAGGGAGAGCAGGCTATGCATTAGTCACATCTTTCTTAACAAAAGAGTGAAAGGCTAGGAATTAGGTATAGCAGTAGTTTGAGCGATAGAAGGTAGAGATTGAGGAAAGCGCGATCGCGTCCAGTAACCACAATTAATATGCTTTGAATCATAATGTGAGAAAAATTTTGATCCATAAATTAGAAAAAAGTTAACGAAAATTCAGGCTTTCGCGGTAATCACAAATTAAAACTTTGAATCAAATCATGAGTGAGAGTTAAAATTCTGAATCATAACTAGAGAATGAGTTGAAAAAACACAATTGGACAAAACTTGCACAAAAAATCCCTGACAAAATTGGTCTAACTTAAACTTTCAATTCAAAATATGGTTCAAATGCCCATGTTATGGTTCAAAAATTTTGTTTTAGTAGATATCTGAGTAAAAATCAAATATTTAATTGTCCAAGCGATCGCTCTGTTGTTAGATAGTCGCCTACTCAAATCGTAGCTGAATAATAATGATAATCAAGTCGAAGGATTGATACAAAAGTCGCTCTTATCAATCTTTTTATCCCTTATACGATAATCATTATTAATAAAAAACTCGAAAACTAAAAGTGAACTATAAACTGGATACTCATTTCTGAAGCATATCATAAGTTAAAATCTCATTTTTTAGTTCAAATCACACCATATCGTATCGGAGAACGAGTACGAGCGTTAAAATTATTACGCTCAGTACAGGACGGGATGTTATTAATGTGGGATAGAGGATTACATTCCTACACAATGGTACATACAACAATTTCTAAAGGTTGCGATTACGTAGGTAGAATCCCTGC